>CAYPRZ010000036.1:0-8741 GCA_964413315.1 uncultured Desulfovibrio sp.
TGCTTGAAAGACTACGCCTTCAAGGTCGGTTGCCACAGCGTATCAAGGTTGATAATGGGCCGGAATTTAGCGGTAAGGCCCTGGATACATGGGCTTTTGAGCATGGAGTGCAGATAGAGTTTACTCGTCCGGGGAAGCCCACGGATAATGGGCACATTGAAAGCTTTAACGGAAAATTCCGGGATGAGTGTTTAAATCAGAACGTGTTTCTGTCCCTACACGATGCCCGCAGAACAGTTGAAGCCTGGCGCCATGATTACAACCAGCGGCGACCGCACAGCTCATTGGGCTGGCTGACGCCGGAAGAGTTCCGTGAAAAGAATATAACCTGCAACCCAGTGGGAACCACTAACTTACAAGTGGTATACGCAGTGGGGTAAGGTCATGGCGTTTTGAGGCAATGACGGACGCAACCGTTGAAAGGGTAATTTTTCGTGATACAGATTCCCGTTTAACTGAGCGAGAACTTGCAGCCGTAGAAGAATGGGTAAATTCTGGCCTCACGGGGCATATTATGCGTGACCATCCTAACCATTCCATGCTTATGCTCGCTGGAATGTGGGGATGTAAGCCCATTGTTGATTTCAATTTGGCACAAGCGGTTGAGGCATTCCGGCCAACTGACTCTTTCTTTGAGGATCAACGTTTTTTGGGCGAAATTGTATACCCCCTGTTGTGCAAGAAAGGGGTTTTGATTCATGATTCTTTTTTTCGGCATGAAGCATTTTCAAAATCTTTTCCATCCGCTAGAGGGAATGACTATGCCTTTGTTGGAGAAATTTTTGACGCCAACGGCGAGCGTAGCTCTGAGTGGAAAATTATTAAAGAATTTGACACGTCACTAAAAAAACGCATTGCATTTAAAATTCAGAGATATAAGCGGTATATAAAAGATTTGTTACGTGGAAAGACAGAATTTATATAACTTGTAATAGTTTGGGTTCAATGAAAAGCAAAGCAATTTACCTCCTCACCCCTTGCTATAATGCAGCTCAGAACATTGAACGCACTATCAAGAGCATTGCCGAACAGCAGGGCGATTTTTTTGTTCACTACCATGTGCAAGACGGTGGTTCCACAGATGGCACCGTGGCATTGCTTGATCGGTGGCAGAAAACTCTTGCCCAACATCCCAAGTGCCAGTTTTCTTTTGAATCGAAGGCCGATAAGGGTCTGTATGACGCTCTTGTAAAGGGTTTTTCCGCACATGGAGCTATGCCGCCGGATTCTTTTATGGGATGGATCAATGCGGACGACATTCTGTTGCCGGGCACTTTGGGGTTTATTGCCAATGTGGCAGCATCGCTGCCAGATATTGAATGGGTCGGCGGGCAGGAGCACGTCACCGATTCAAATGGGGATATTTTGTTAGCGGGGAAGGTCTTTTTTCCCCAATCCTTTGTTGCTGCCGGTTTATGTGACGGCAAACACTGGAGTTTGCTGCAGCAGGAAGGGAGCTTCTGGAAGGTCAGCCTGTGGCAGAAGGCAGGGGGGATTGACCCCACATTTCGTCTTGCTGGTGATTGGGATTTATGGCGGCGTATGGCGTTGCATGCGCCTTATTTTGTCGCAGATCGCCCTTTGGGAAGCTTTTCGCGCCGAGAGGGGCAGCTCAGCGCGGATGTAAATGGTTATGGGCAGGAGATCGATTCAAGGCTTGCACCGTGGCGACGAAATGCCGCCTCTCTTGGCATGTTGTTCCAGAGTGTACTGCGCCTGAAAGATTTTTCTGCTCACTATATTGCTGAAAATGGTGCAAGTGTCGACGTGCAAAGCCGTAATGGCATGACATGGAAACGCAACGTCATGCTTTTGCTGGGAGGGCTTGGCTGTTCGCGCGTTTCGCAAGCCTATAGATGCTGGAAAAAGAACAGGATGTAGGAATTGGAATTTTTTGTGTGCCTTGCAGATGTGAATCGCTTTAACTAAACTTGTATTAGACGTTGTAAAATTGGCTGAGGCGACTAGTAAAACAATGCTCTCAGCCTCGCCATAAACATGTGCCACCGATAATTCCACATGGACCTTTCTTCTGTCATTCCCCTGTATAAGGGGTACACAACATTTGCAAGTTTAAACCACAGGGGCATGTTGTGTTTTTGCAGCAGTTTCATGCGGCCCTGAGCATACATGCGCAGTTTTTCCTTGTTGATCTGCTTGCTGTTCTGCAAAGGGTGCAGCAGGTGTACTGCGGGAACTCGCCAGACTGGTCCCATTTGGGCAGCGCGTAGCAGGTAATCCGTATCTTCGCCTCCGCCATAAGGAAGGCCCGTGCCCGGCCCCAACTCCTCATCAAATCCGCCAACTTTATCAATTATTGCACGCCGATAAAATTGCACATATGTCTCTCCGCGTGTGAAGATCTGATATGTGCTGATCGGTCGAGGTTGCATATCTTGCGGATTCAGCTGAGGGGCCGACAGGCAATGGCCCCATACCCCCATGATGCTGCCGATCTCTTGCATTTGCGTAAAGAAAGCCACCACCTGTTTCAGGGTGTCGGGCTCATACCAGCAGTCATCATCGGGAAACGCTACAATATCACCATCAAGGTAGGGAAAAAGTGCATTGCGTGCTGCAGAAACACCCCTAGGCGGGATTACAAAGTGGCGTATTCGCAACTTGCCTTCATAGCGATTCAAACTATCTGTCAAAAACCCCATAGGGTTCTGATCAGCAATAAGAACCTCGAAGTTCTGGTAGCTCTGGGCGCACAGGCTATCCAGTAATCTTTCAAGCTCGGCAGTACGCCCTATGGTGGCTATGGCTAGAGAAACCTTCATATAAACACCGCTACTTAGGAATATCCCACAGTGGTGGGCGTCCCATAATTTTACGCATCGTGTTGGCAACTTGTGCGGTTCTGTGCATGCCAACGGTTTGCAGCAAGCCAAGATAAACAAGGCTGCGCAGTAAACGCATGCAGAGCTTCCATGGAATAGCATTGGGAAAGTGCCGACGTGAAATATTCAGTTGCTCCCATTCACAGCGCCACATGCTGTTTAAAGACGAGCTAACTCCTCCCGACGCCATGCAGACAAGGGGCGTTTTGTTGGTGTGAATTGCACCGATTGTATAGGTACGCGAGAGGAAATCATAATCACCAGCAATGCGGAAGGATGTGTCAAAGCGTCGACTTTGAAAAAGGCTAGCGCGGTGAAAAAGGCCCTGATGGGGCAAGGCCATGCCATGGGGAAGGTGTTTTTTAACCGGAACAAGCGGTTGAAGTAGGCTTCCATCCTCTAGGCTTGGCTTGTCACCAGAATGTGGCACTACGGCAACCGGGGTCGCCAGATATGTTGCATCGTCGGGCAAGGCCTTGAGCAGTGCGAGTGCTTGGTCCACACTGGTGCTGTTTACCCATGTATCGTCGGCACCAAGAAAAAGCACCCACATGCCATTAACATGGTCAAGGGCTTTGTTCCACGCGTCATAAATGCCTTTGTCGGGCGCGCTGTATATTATAAGATGCGGTATTACGTTCCGCCATTGTTCAAGAATGGCAAGTGTGCCGTCCTTGCTGCCGCCATCCTGAATGATAATTTCTATATCTTGCAAATTTTGTTTTTTTAGAGATTCCAGCAAATTCGGCAAGGTCTTTTCTGCATTGTATGTGGCCACAATGCATGATAAATATGGAGAGATAGTGGCATTCATGGCCGTATTCATGCCACGAACTGGACGATGGCGCAAGATCACCAAGGGGAGATTATGCTGGCAGATTTTGGCGTTGTAATAACATGTTTTCCGGGGGATGCGCACTTTGCGCAGGCTTCGTATCTCAGCGTGCGTCAGTTCCTTGGGCCAGACATGCCCATTTGCTTTATTGTTGATGGAGATCCACAGTGTCTTGGGCGAGTTCTACAAGATCCGAACGTGCAAACCCTCACGCGCAATGATGTGACAGACCCGCGTTTGCATGCCACGGGATTTGGGTGGGGTTTTACCAAGATGGTCGGATTTTGGCACAGTCCCTTTGCTGAGAGTCTGTGTCTTGATGCTGACGCCCTGGTGTGGGGAAACGTTGTGGAAAGTTATTACACGCCAGGTTATGATTTTATAATCGATCAGCAGCGGGATTATACAGATGAGGAAATAGATTTTTGGTTCTTTTCCACCAAAAAAATACAAAAATACTATCCGAAATTTGACCATAAATCCTTCCGAGATCGTTATGCATGCACAGGCACATTTTTTATGCGCCGTGGTGCTATCTCTCTGGATGATTGGTATGAGGCCGCCATGCTGCAAAAAAATACCCAAGAGGTTTTTCCTTTTGGTGGGGAAATGGGGCCGCTAAACTTTCTTTGGGCATATGGCGCACAAAAAGGCACACTTAATATCCGCAGTGTTACTTATCAGATTATTCCTGTAGACCACAGTGATGCAGAACTGCGCCAGTATTATAGCCCAGAATCTATGAAGGCCGGATGCATAAAGCCCGCTGTGCTGCATTTTTGTGGAAAAAAGCCGCATGTTTTTTCGTGCTCGCCCAAGGTGGCAGTTATGAACCATTTCCGTAAGCGGTATTTAACGGAAGTGGATGGCCTTTCTGCCTTGCAGGCAACGTTGCGCATGCGCATACAGGATGCGCGCTTTGTTCTGATTCCTTGGCTCAAACGTGGTGTGCGTAAGTTAAAGCGCATGTTTTGAGTAGGGGATGTTTTTTGCGGCTAGGGATTTCAGCGTTTTTCGATAGATAGTGGCTGCAACCCATGGGCAAATCGTTATTCTTGGGGCTGTGCGTTGGCAAGCATCTGGCAAATGCGCTGGCGAACATGCGAATATGGGGATCCCGCTGTCCCCACTATGTAGGGAAACTGGTGCCGCTCCAAAGCCGCACGCTCGCGTCATTTTCTCCCTTTTCAATAAGCTGGCGCTGATGTACTTTTTATCTGCCGTTCTTGTTGCTGCATGTAGGGGGTCAGTGCTCAAGGTTCTTGCAGTCAGTACACCAATTGGGTAGTTTATTGGGCTGTTCGGGCGGCCCGCCCTTTTTATCAGCAGGTTGAAGCAGGGGCAGGCGGTCAGGGCTGTGCAAGCCTATTGGCAAAATTTATGGACAGCACATACACGCTGACTATTTAGAAACGCTGAATGGGGCATGCTGCAATTTTTTTGAAAAATAGGGATGGGCAGGGTACGCCCTGCTATTTTCGTTGCAGCATAACATATTCTGCGAAATTAGTTTTTTAAGGATAATCATATGGTTTCACTTGAAGACCTGTTGGGCAAAAAATCTTCTGTAGCGGTTGTTGGCCTCGGCTATGTGGGGCTGCCCCTTGCAGTGGCCCTTTCCCGCCATTTTGATGTGATTGGTTTCGACATCAACGTGCCGCGTGTGGAGGCCCTTAATAAAGGGCACGATTCCACCAACGAGGTGGACGATGCCTCCCTTGCCGCCAGCACCGCGCGCTTTACCAGCGATGCCACCGAGCTGGGCAAGGCCGGGGTCATCATTGTGGCCGTACCCACCCCCGTTGACAGCCACCGCACCCCCGACCTCACCCCGGTTGTGGGCGCAAGCCGCACGGTGGGCCGCCATATGCCCAAGGGCTGCGTGGTTTGCTACGAATCTACGGTCTACCCCGGCGTGACCGAAGACGAGTGCATTCCCCTGCTGGTAAAAGAATCGGGCATGAATTTTCCCACCGATTTTACCGTGGGCTACTCGCCAGAACGTATCAATCCCGGTGACAAGGTGCACAGGCTTGAAACCATCCGCAAGGTTGTTTCCGGCTCGGACGAGGCCACCGCAGACCTGCTGGTCAAAGTGTACGGCGCAGTGGTTACGGCTGGCATCCACAGGGCATCGTGCATCAAGGTAGCCGAGGCCGCCAAGGTTATTGAAAATACCCAGCGCGACATCAATATTGCACTGATGAATGAGCTGGCCCTTATTTTCAATCGTCTGGGCATTGATACCCTTGAGGTGCTGGAAGCCGCCGGCAGCAAGTGGAATTTTTTGCCTTTCAGGCCCGGTTTGGTGGGTGGGCATTGCATTGGCGTTGACCCCTATTACCTGACCTACAAGGCCGAAGAAATTGGCTGCCATCCAGAGGTCATTCTGGCTGGTCGCCGTATCAACGACGGCATGGGCAAGTATGTGGCCGAAGTGTGCGTTAAGCGCTTGATCAACGCCGACAAGCACGTCAAAGGCGCACGTGTGGGCCTGCTGGGCTTTACCTTTAAGGAAAACGTGCCCGATATCCGCAATACCCGTGTGGTGGATATTATTGCCGAGCTCAAGGAATACGGAATCACTGCCTTGGTGCACGACCCAGAGGCCGATGAGGCCGAAGCCATGCACGAGTATGGGCAGAATCTGTTGCCTATGAGCGATCTCAACAGGCTGGATGTGCTTATTCTGGCTGTGTCGCACGAAAGTTTCCGGCAGCTCAGCCCCGATGTTATCCGCTCCATGTTCGTGGAGGGCAAAGTTTTGTTAATGGACATCAAAGGATTCTGGAACAAGCAGGAGATGCTTGGTGCCGGTTTTGATCTCTGGCGGCTTTAATTAGGGAGAGCGCATGCCCTGTCATCTGGTCACAGGCGGTTCTGGTTTTATAGGCTCCTGCTATGTGCTTGAGGCCAGACGGCGCGGAGTGCGCGTGGTCAACCTTGACAAGTTGACCTATGCGGGCAACCCCGCCAATTTAGCTGCCTTGCAAGACGACACTGATCATGTATTTGTGCACGGCGATATAGGCAATGGAGAATTGGTGGACTGGCTGCTGCAAAGCTATCAGCCCGATGCCATTGTCAATTTTGCCGCCGAAAGCCACGTCGACCGTTCTATTGTTGATCCCGAAGCATTTGTGCGCACCAATGTGCTGGGCACAGCCACTCTTTTGAGGGTGGCTGCCCAGTGGTGGCGCACGTTGCCCGCAGAACAGGCGCAGGCCTTTCGCTTTCTGCATGTTTCTACCGATGAGGTCTATGGCTCGCTGCAACCCGGCGATCCTGCCTTCACAGAGGCCACCCCTTACAGCCCCAACAGCCCGTATTCTGCCTCAAAGGCCGCCAGCGACCATCTGGTGCGCGCTTTTCACGAAACCTACGGTCTGCCGGTGCTGCTGACCAACTGCTCCAACAATTACGGGCCGCGCCAGTTTCCTGAAAAGCTCATCCCCCTGATGATCTGCAATGCGCTCGACCGCAAGCCGCTGCCCGTGTACGGCACGGGTGCCAATATTCGTGACTGGCTGCATGTGGAAGACCACTGCGCGGCCATTGCCCGCGTGCTTGAGGCGGGCCGGGTGGGGCGCTGCTATAACATTGGCGGCCATGCGGAAAAAACCAACCTTGAGGTTGTGCTGGCTGTTTGCACTATTCTCGACAGGCTGGCCCCTTCAGCATCCGGCCCCTACGGCGATCTTGTATCCTTTGTGGCGGACAGGCCGGGGCACGATTTTCGTTACGCCATAGACAGCAGCCGTATCGAGGCCGAGCTGGGCTGGAAGCCCGTCCATAATTTTGAGTCTGGTTTGCAGGAAACTGTGCGCTGGTATCTTGAAAATACCGCTTGGACAGAAAGCGTGCGCAGTGGCGCCTACAGAGAATGGCTTGCGGTCAACTACTCCAAACGCGGCACTGGCAAGGTTGCGGAGAAGGAGGGGGCATGAGCGGCTGGAAAGGTATCATTCTGGCTGGTGGATCGGGCTCACGTCTGTATCCGCTAACCCTGAGCGTGAGCAAACAGCTCATGCCCATTTACGATAAACCAATGATATACTACCCGCTTTCCATCCTGATGATGGCGGGCATACGTGATATTTGCCTTATCTCCACGCCAGAACATCTGCCGCTTTACAAGGCCCTGCTGCACGACGGCTCACAGTTCGGCTGCCAGTTCAGCTATGTGGAACAGCCCAAACCCGAAGGTCTGGCACAGGCCTTTTTGTTGGCAGAGCACCACATTGCCGGGCACAATACCTGTCTGGTGCTAGGCGACAACGTATTTTTTGGGCATGGGCTGCCCGACCTTACGCGCGAGGCCATGGGACGACAGAGTGGGGCCACCGTATTTGGCTACCATGTGCGCGATCCAGAACGCTACGGCGTGGTGGAGTTTGACGGCAAGCGGCGTGTAATCAGCATTGAAGAAAAGCCCGCTCATCCAAAATCCAACTTTGCGGTGACCGGCCTGTATTTTTACGACAACAAGGTGCTGGACATTGCCCGCGCCGTAAGGCCCTCCGCACGGGGCGAGCTGGAAATTACCGACGTGAACAATGCCTACCTCAAGCAGGGCAACCTGCATGTAGAGCTCATGGGTCGGGGCATTGCATGGCTTGATACCGGTACGCACGATTCCCTCATGGACGCCGGAGCCTTTGTGCAGGCGGTGGAAAAACGTCAGGGCCTCAAGGTGGCCTGCCTTGAGGAAATAGCGTGGCGCAATGGTTATATTTCTTCAGACGACGTGCGCGTACTGGCAAAACCCATGGCCAAGACAGGTTATGGACAGTACCTTCTTGAACTTGTTGATGCGGGGTTGGGACAGTGGAAGTAGTGCAGACGCCCATTGAAGGGGTGCTGCTGATCAAACCCAAGATTTGGGGCGATGCGCGCGGGTATTTTGTTGAAACATGGCAGCAGCAGCGCTATGAAGCTGCGGGTATATGCCTGCCCTTTGTGCAGGATAACCATTCCATGTCCACACGGGGCATTTTGCGCGGTTTGCACTACCAGAAAGCTCGCCCGCAGGGCAAACTGGTCTATGTTTCGCTGGGCAGCGT
>CAYPRZ010000036.1:8751-17651 GCA_964413315.1 uncultured Desulfovibrio sp.
CATTCGCCACGGTTCCCCTACATTTGGAAAGTGGTTTGGGGTTGAGCTTTCGCAGCAGAATCAGTGGCAGCTGTGGGTCAGGCCCGGTTTGGCGCACGGTTTTGTGGTTACGAGCGATACTGCCCACTTTCACTACAAATGCACTGATTACTATTGCCCGGAAGACGAGGCCGCCATTCGTTGGAATGATCCCAGCATTGGCATTGACTGGCCCGTTGCCGATCCGCAGCTTTCAGCCAAGGACAGCGTGGCCCCCTCTTGGGCAGAGGCCATGGGCCTCAATACGCCAGAATAATACTTTTGCTGGCGGGCCAAACCGTGCCCGCCAGCTATTTCTTTCTACGGCTTTTTTTGCCGCCGCCTCTTGTTTCATTAGGCTTTTTCAGGCCAGCATCTCAAAATAAGGGTCTTCCTGGCTCAGGTAGTTGTTCACGTAGTCGGCAACTCCCTGTTCTAGGCTAGCAAAGGTCAAGGGGCAGCGCTTTTTTTGCATCCAGCTCATGTCAGCCTGCGTGAAGTTCTGATATTTCCCTTTGAGTTTTTCCGGCATGTCCACATAGTCGATCTGCGGTGTTTTGCCAACGGCGGCAAACAGCGCATGCGCAAGGTTGTTCCAGCTCTGCGCCTTGCCAGTACCCACGTTGAGAATGCCATTGACGTGTGCATTCTCAAGTATCCAAAATATTAGTTCCACGCAGTCTTTTATGTAGACAAAATCACGCATCTGCCCGCCATCAGCGTAATCAGCGCAGCAGGATTTGAAGAGCCGTAGCTTTCCCGTAGTCATAATCTCTTCATAGGCCTTGCAGGCTACGCTGCGCATGTCGCCCTTGTGGTATTCGTTGGGGCCGTACACATTAAAAAATTTGAGGCTGGGTACGCAGTCTTGCAGGTTATTGTCCAAAAGCCACAGGTCAAACAGGTGCTTGGAGTAACCGTACATGTTCAGCGGTTTGAGCAGGCGCGTGGTTGTCGGGCTGTCCGAAAATCCTTGCACGCCGTTACCGTAGGTGGCGGCAGAGCTGGCATTGATAAATCGGGCGTTGTGTTTGAGGGCAAATTTGCACAGCTCTATGCTGAAAGCCGTATTGTTTGCCATCAAAAAATCTGCATCGGCCTGTGTGGTGGCAGAGCAAGCCCCAAAGTGCAGCACAGCCTCAATAGGTGAACCCAGCGCGTTTGCACGCAGCATGTCCATAAACTGGTCGCGGTGTACATAGCGGGTATAGCGCCGGTTGACGAGGTTCTTCCATTTATCAGTAGAACCAAGGTTGTCGACTACCATGATGTCGGTAATGCCTGCACGGTTGAGCCGCCAAAGCATGGCGCTGCCAATAAAGCCTGCGCCCCCGGTAACAATGTACATAATATCCTCGCCTTGCAGCGTATGCGCTCCGTGCGGAGCATTGGCAAAATAGGATAGTATCCTTAGCCTTTAACCAGCATAGCCCCACAGGCCATCCGCGTCAAAGTGCCCGGCACATCAGCGCCGGCAGGCGGGTTTGGGCTCATCCAGCCTTTCCCAATAAGCACATTTTGTTTGTAGGCGCATGATTGCAATACTGGCTCTACTACTATAATAATTTGAATATCATTACTGCTAAAGACCGCACGAGGGTTCCATGCTCAGATTCTTTCGCATCATGTCCTTCTGCCTGCTTGGTTTTACCCTCGCTTTTGTGCGTCAGGGGGTCTGCGACCCCGGTTCCACTTCTCCTGCCGACAAGGCAAGCCCCATAACTATCGTTTGCATGAACGAAAACGAGCCGCTTTCGTTCACCTCAAAAGCCGGGGAACCGGTGGGGTTGATAGTAGACCTGTGGCGGCTGTGGGGCGAGAAGGTGGGGCGTCCTGTTAAAATTGTCATGGCCGACTGGCAGGACTCGCTTGATATGCTGCGCACTGGCCGTGCCGATATCCATTTTAGCATGTATATCACGCCAGACCGGGCTCGATGGGCAAAGTTTGGCCCAGCTTTAACCCCTGGGGTAGGCGGCATATTGCTCTCTACCGAGGCTGGCAAAAAAATATCTGACATCAGCCAGCTGGGCGACTCAGTTATTGCCGTGCTTGAAGGCTCGTTGCAGGAAGACTACCTGCGCGAGCACTTTCCCAACGTGCGGCTGCTGGTCACAAAAAGTGGCAATGAAATGTATCTTTCAGTTGTGCGAGGGGAGGCGGCGGGGATTGCAAGTAATTTTCCTTCTGCCTATGGCGTCATAGACAAAATGGGCCTCAACAGTTTTTTTGCGCCGCAGGTTATGCCGCTTTTTGTGCGTAACCTGCACCCCGCTGTATTGCGTAATCGCGATGATATGGCCCAGTTGCTGGATGAGGGCCTTGGCCGCATCACCCGCGCCGAAATGGTGGCGCTGGAAGAACGGTGGATCAGAAACCCCGCGCACAGGGTGTGGGGCAATGTTTCTCGTCCCTTGTTGCTCACCCCGGAGGAACGCAGTTGGATTGCTAGCCACCCAAGCTTGCGCGTGGCCATAGAAGATAATTGGAAACCAATTGAATTTGTTGACGGCGAGGGCGCATTTAATGGCTTAGGGCTTAATATCATGCAGTTGGTGGGCCGGTATTTGAATACGTCCATACAGCCGGTCGCAGCTTCCGTGCTCAAGGATACCATAGAATCGCATCAGGCAGATGTGGAGCCGTTTTTAGAGGGCACGCCGGCAGAAAGTGGCCCGTGGCTGTTTACTCGGCCATTCATGCAGCTGCCCTTGGCCGTGGTTACGCTTGATACAGAGCGCTTGGTGACTACATCGGGCGATCTTGCGGGCAAAAGAGTTGCCGTGCACGACCATGCGGGCCTTGCCAACTACCTGAGTACGCAACTGCCCAATGCAAAGATTGTAGATGTTTCAAGTCAGGATAATGGGCTTGAGGCCGTGCAGAACGGTAAGGTTGATGCTTTTGTGGGGCCTACACTTTCTGTGGAATATTCGGTGGTCAACAAAAATCTGCGCGACCTGCGGGTGAGCCTGCTGCCGCAGTTGCAGTATCCCGTGCGCATAGCTGTGCGCTCTGACTGGCCTATTTTGGTGGATATTTTAAACAAGACCCTCGACAACATCCCTCAGGATCAGATTGCAGCCATTGTTAACCGCTGGGCAAACCTGCGCATCGAGCGCTCGACCGACTGGACACTTGTTGTCCGCATCGGGGGCGTGGTTGCGCTTTTTTTGGGCAGCCTGTTTTGCGTTATCCTAGTGTGGAACCGCAAACTTGCGCACGAATCGGCAGAGAGGCAAAAGGCCCTTGAAGAAGCCAAGGCCAACGCAGATGCCCTGTGGCAGCGCAAGCAGCAGCTGCGCAGCATTGTAGATAACCTGCCAAGCCTTATGATGCTTAAGGATTCTGAAGCCCGCTATATAATGGCCAACAAGTATTTTGAGACATTTACGGGCAATCTTGAAGATGATGTTGTTGGCAAACGCATTTCCGACCTCTTGCCGCCAGAGATTGCAGAATCGGGCGTACAACAGGATAATCTGGTATTCAAAACAGGTCAGGTGCAGAGAACCCAAGAAATTCGGTATGATGCTGCGGGCGAAAAGCATACCCTAGAGGTGATACGTGTGCCGCTGTTTGAGCCCGACGGCTCTGTGTGCGGCTTGGTGTACATGGGAACAGACATCACCGAGCGTCTTGCGGCAGAGCAGGCCCTGCGGCGCGCCCAAATGGAAATGTACCAGATATTCAACGCGGCTGGCAGCGCCATGCGGGTTATTGACTGCAACCTTGTGGTCAAGGAAGTCAACAAAACGTTTGAAAGCTGTTTTGGCTACTCGCGCGAAGAGATGATTGGGCACTGGTGCGGCGAGCATGCGCGCAGCGATATGTGTGACACAGACTGTGTGGGCAAGCGTATTCTTGACGGCGCGGCGCGGGCAACCAACAGGCAGACGCGTTTGAGAAAGGACGGCAGCGTGGTCTACTGCGATATGGTGGCAACGCCCTTCCTGTCACCAGACGGTGAACTGCTGGGTATTATTGAAGACTGCCGTGATATTACCGACTTGGTTGAAAGTCAGCAGGCCGCAGAGCAGGCCAGCAAGGCCAAGAGTGAATTTTTGGCCAACATGAGCCACGAAATCCGCACGCCCATGAATGCCGTGGTGGGTCTGACCCACCTTACCCTGCGCACAAAGCTAACCGCCACACAGCGCAATTATCTGAAGAATATCGATAGCTCGGCAAAGTCGCTGCTGCGGATTATTGATGATATTCTGGATTTTTCAAAGATCGAAGCCGGTCGCATGGACATGGAGCACATGGACTTCAACCTTGAGGAGGTGCTACTGGGCTTGTCGAGCCTCGACACCACCAAGCCTGGCGGCAGAAATATAGAACTTTTGCTGCGCATCGACAGGGAGGTTCCCCTGTTCTTCGTTGGCGATCCCCTGCGTTTGGGGCAGGTTTTGACAAATTTGGTGGGCAATGCCATCAAGTTTACTCCCATGGGCGAGGTTGTGGTGCGGGTTGCCCTGCAAGAGCAAAAGGATAAAAAGGCCTGCCTGTGCTTTACCGTTACCGATACGGGCATTGGCATGGGGCAGGAGCAGCTGGACAAGCTGTTTCAGGAATTCACCCAAGGGGATTCATCCACTACCCGCCGTTTTGGCGGCACAGGGCTTGGGCTTTCCATCAGCAAGCGCATTGTTGAACTTATGGGCGGCGAGATCGGTGCGCAAAGCGAAATCGGCAAGGGCAGCACCTTTACGTTTACGGTCAATCTGGACATGCAGAAAAATCAGGCGCGCAAAACGCCCCCATCAATCAAGAATCTGCACGAACGGCGTGTGCTGGTGGTGGACGACTCCTTCTCCAGCCGCGAAATTTTGCGCCAAGAACTGGAGGACTTGGAGCTGCGCGCCGGTACGGCAGACTGTGGCGATGCCGCACTGGAAGAACTGGTGCGTGCGGCAGAAAACGGCGACCCCTATGACCTTGTGTTGATGGACTGGAAAATGCCCGGCAACAACGGCATTCAGGTCGTGCGTCTGCTGCGTGGCTGCCGCGAACTGTCGTACATCCCCACCGTAATCATGGTTACGGCCTACGGACGTGAAGAAATCATGGAAGAAGCCCAAGCCGAGGGCATAAGCCATTTTCTCATTAAGCCTGTGAGCCCCTCCTTGCTGCAAAATGCTATTCTGGACGTGTTTGGCCAGCGGACAGCAGAGGATGATCCGTCGGGTTTACCGCAGGAGCTGCGCATTCCCTCGCGCTTTAAGGGCAGCAGGGTGCTGCTTGCAGAAGACAACGAGGTGAACCAGCTTGTGGCCAAGGAACTGCTTGAATCGTCTGGCTTTATTGTCGATATCGCCGATTCAGGTCTGGTGGCCTTGAGCATGGCCGAGCAGCAAGACTACCTGATGGTATTTATGGATATTCATATGCCAGAAATGGACGGTATCGAGGCTGCCACGCGTTTGCGTGCAGACGACCGCTACGCATTCACGCCCATCATTGCCCTAACCGCAGACAGCATGGTGGGTGACAAGGAAAAAAGCCTTGCCGCAGGCATGAACGACCACCTGCCAAAGCCCATCGATCCTTACCGGCTTGTTGAAGTTGCCACTCAGTGGCTGGTATGGCGTGAGGAGCAGACGGCACAGCCCGGAACAAAAGAGTCCGATGCAGAAGAGGCTGGTACAGAAGAACCCGGAACAGAATAGCCCGGCACGGGCGCTCAAAATATGCCACGCTAGTCCAAGGCTGATTTAAGGCGGTTGGGGGGCGGCTTTTGCCAGTCCCCCAACCATTGCGGCAAGGCTGGTCTACGGAAGCAACGGCAGTCGCAGTACGATCCATACGGCCACCGGCGCCAAGGCCGCAGTTATAATTCCCGCCAAAATCATGGCAAGCCCGCCCATTGCCCCTTGTTCTTCACCTTCTTGCAAGGCCACGGCTGTGCCCTGAGCGTGCGAGATGGTTCCCATGGTCAGGCCCCTTGCAAAGGGATCCTTGATGCGGATGACATTGAGTCCCCACAGGCCAAAAAGAGAACCCAGCGTACCCGTGGCCACTACAAAGGCAGCGGTGAGCGAGGGTATACCGCCGTACATCGAGGCCACTTCTACTGCAAAGGGAATGGACACTCCCTTGGGCATAATGGAAATCACCACGTCTTGCGGTAGGCCGCCCCAGCGGGCCAGCGCACCAGCCGCAAGCATGGACGCAAAGGCCCCGGCGCTTACACTGGCAAGTATGGGCAGTGCGGTGCGCAGCAGCAGTTGGCGGTAGCGGTACAGCGGCAGGGCAAGGGCCACAGTGGCTGGGCCAAGAAGCAGGGTCATTACCTGCCGCGCTGGTTCGTAGGTGGCGTAGGGAATATCACAGAGCAACAGTACTGTTATAATGATGGCGGCGCTGCCCGCCACAATGTTGATCAGTGGATGCTTGTAGCGCAGATACAGGCGGCGCACCAAGGCATAAGCCAGCACTGTGCCAGCTACGCAAAGAAATGTGTTTACGATCTGCATGGCGCATCCTCCTTGCACAAGGCTTGTTTTTTGTCTGCGCGGCGGCGCAAGGCTCTTGCCATGAAACCCACAATCACCAGCGGCAGGGCCGTGCTGCCTACAATGGCCGCCGCCAGCACCCAACCGTAGTCATAAAATACGCTGCCCCACTGCATCAGGCCCACAGCAATGGGCACAAAAAAGAATACCAGATGGCGCAGCAAAAATTCCGCAGCAAGGCTGATATGGCTTTCTTTTATAATGCCGGTGAGCAGCAAAAAGAACAGCACTATAACGCCCAGCACATTGCCGGGAAGGGGAATGCCTGTAAGGCGGGTGAGCTGATCGCAGCCCACAAAAATGGCGGTCAAAATAGCTGTCTGCCAAAGCAGTTTCCAGATGGTACGCATGGTATGTCCTGCTGTTCGGGTTGTCTGCTGCCCCCCGCACCGCTGACAGAAATTTGTTGAGTGAGGGTTTTTTCTGTCAACGGGCGGGTGGCTTGCGGCATACGTTAGGAGATGCTAGACATCATGGCAAATGAATAAAAATGATAAAATAAGTCACAAATGGTGAACATATGGAAATGTCAGACCTGCGTACCTTTTTGGCCGTGATGGATTCGGGCAGCATAAGCCATGCGGCCAAAGCCCTGCACCGCGTGCCTTCTGGCATTACTGCGCGCATCATGCAGATGGAAGAAGAACTGGGCGTGCAGCTTTTTTTGCGCGAAAAAAAACGGTTGCTGCCCACCGCCAGAGGGCAGACGCTTTACACCTATGCCCGCAAAATCTGCGCCCTGATGGATGAAGCCGAGTTGTGCGTAAAGGGTATGGAGCCCGGCGGCAGGCTGCGCATTGGCGCACTGGAGAGTGCCGCTGCCGCACGTTTGCCCGAAATACTGGCTCGCCTGCATGCGGAATATCCCCATGTCGAGCTGGAGCTTGTGATAGGCACAAGCAGCTCACTGTATGTGGATGTGCTGGAAAACAGGCTGGACGCGGTGTTTGTGGTGGACGCACCGCACGATGATCGTCTTGAAAGGGTGGAGGCTTTTGAAGAACGGCTGGTGCTCATAGCAACCTGTGAGCATGCACCCATCCACACCCCTGACGACATAGGCCGCAAGGCTGTGCTGGCCTTTCAGGGTGGCTGCGCCTACAGAAACAGGCTGGTGAACTGGTTTAGGGCCTACGGTTGGGAGCCGCAACATATTGTGGAACTGGCATCGTACCATGCCATTGTGGGGGGCGTGATTGCTGGTATGGGTGTGGGGGTTGTGCCGGCATCGGTGCTTGAGCTCTGCCGCACCAACGGCATGCTCTCAGTACATGCTCTAGAACACCCGGTGTGCCGCGCCGTAACTGAGCTCGTGTGGCGCAAGGGTATGGCCTCGGCCAACGTGGCGGCGGTATGCCGTTGTCTCAAAAGCTGCGAACAACGGCCCGCAAGCCCGCCTGTTGCCTGAGCGGGCCAGCTCAATTTTGCGGGCTGGCTTGCGCCCAGAACCGTGGGCTGCGCACTGTGCTGTTGCCAGAGCAAGACCTGTCAGGCTGTGCTCAAGCGTGGTGTGCCTTGTGTTGCACTGCCCCTTGTGCGGATCAACGGTGGGTGGTTTTAGGCAGCAAAGGTGCTATCATAAATAACAAAGGTGTTTTTTCCGTTTTGTTTGGCGCGGTACAGGGCTGTATCCGCCTTGGCGTAAAGTTCGCCAAAGGTCTTGCCGTGCCGGGGAAAAACAACCACGCCCATGCTTGCGGCCAGATGATGGCCCTCGCCGCCAAATGAAGAGCTGTGGATTGTGCGGCACAGGGCTTCAGCCTTCTGGCGCAATGCTTCATCACTCTGTTGCAGGGTCAGCACCACAAACTCATCGCCCCCAATACGGCCAATCAGATCGTCCTCAGAAAAATCAGCGCGAATCTTTTGCGCAAATTCCTGAATAATTCTGTCACCAGCAACGTGGCCCAACGAATCGTTGAGCTCTTTAAAATTGTCTATGTCGAGCATGATCATGGCAAGAAGCCCACGGTCGCACTCGTGTTCTGCAAGGCGTTTTTCAATCAGTTTGTGGGTGGTCATTTTGTTATAGAGGCCTGTCAGGCCGTCTTTTTGGGCCATTTCCTGCAAGCTGAGTTCAAGCTTCTTGTCTTTATCAATGTTTTGACGGCAAATAACTATGTGGATGGAATCGTTTTCTGCCCAGCGCAGCACATAGCCGATTTCGCGGTACCAGACATACTTGTTTTTGTGTGTGGCGTACAAAAAGTCGCAGCTCAGTGTTTTGCGGTGCTCTTGCAGGGCATTGCGTATGGCATCGGGGTTGAATGCCTCCATGTACGCAGCCGCGTGATCAGGGTGAATATGCTTGGAAATTATGTTTTGCAGCATTGCACTGTAAGATGTGCATGGCTTGAGATTGAG
>CAYPRZ010000037.1:0-17611 GCA_964413315.1 uncultured Desulfovibrio sp.
GGCGTTAAAATCCTGTTTTTGATGCTCACGTACTTGAGTACGCTGCGCTCAAAAACAGGATTTTTCCTTGTCAGGCCAGAAAAATGCGTATTTTGCAAATTCGTCCAACACCTCCCATCGCTTTCGCTTCGCTTCGGCGAGTTTAAGGAAGGCGATGCCACGCCCCGCTTTTGATGACGAGTGCTGAAAGGCAAAATTGCCAACGTGCCAAAAGTGTTGGGGACTGGTTGTTTCTGAGGAAGTGTCGTTCGCGTGCGGGAGCGGGAAAATATAAAGAGAGTTGCTTCTTTGCTCTGGGGTGAGTTGCGAATCCCCAAATTGTTTACTGATGATAGTTTGAAAAATTGCGGCAGCTAGTTTTTTTAAACGTCGTTTGTACAGGGTCGCAGCCAACGGTTGGAGGCAGAAAACGGTACAGGGAATTGTCTGAAACCGTTTAATTTCCCATAGGTATTTGGCTGAAGCGGATCTTGCCAGAAGCGAAGGCATACTCTGGCATTTACGCGGCGCGGAGGGAGATCACCTGAGCGAGCGCAGCGAGGGAAGGAAGCTCCCGCAGCAAGAGCCGCGTTGCCCTCGTCAACCTTTGGAAGCTGAAAACCTTCTTAGGGGGTGCTTCGGGGGGATGCAAGGGGGGCCGAGAAGGGGGCGAAGCCCCATAACCGGCCCCACCTTGCCGCGCGCCGCGCAGGCGTCCCAAACTTCGCCGGAGGGCGAAACCAAATGCCCGAAGGGCAGCAAAATTTCTAAGTGCGATTATTTGCCCGCCGCGCAGGCACCCCAAAAACAACACTCCCACACTTCAAATACGCCTCCAGCCCACCGGGCAACTGAAACCGCGTATTCCCCCGCCCGCTGGCAAGCGCTTCATCCAGCGCCAGCAGGGTTCGGGCGCGGGCCTGACCGTGAAGTTGCCCCGAACTGTCAGAATCCTCGCCAGCATTACCCACCGCAGCGCGGCATAAATACCGCACCGCCCGCACATACAGGCGAAGCCGAGCCGCAGGGTGCAAACCCGCCAGCAGTTTCGCGGGCAGGGTCAGTCTGGGGCCGTTTTCACTGGCCTCCGGCTGCAACACCCACGGGGTTACCGCCAAGGCCCCGTCCAGCGTTGCATTCCAGTAATCTTCGTCTAGGCGGGCCATGTGCCATAGATCGTGTACGGTGCGGTCGAGTGAGGGGTTTTCCTGCCGCAGCAGGGGCAGCACATCAAGGCGCAGACGGTTGCGTTTGTATTGGCGGCTCTGGTTGCTGGCATCTTCGCACCAGTCAATGCCGCATTCGACCAACAATTCCCTCAGCGCTTGCGCGTCCGTTGCCAGCAGGGGCCGCAGCAGGCGGCGCTGGTCGTCGCGGGCGGCCATGCCGCCAAGGGCGGGCCAGCCAGTGCCACGCGTCAAGCGTAGGAACACGTCTTCGCTCACGTCTGCCGCATGGTGGCCAAGGGCGATAAAATCCGCACCCACGGCGGCGCGTTCCTGCTCCAGCAGGGCATAGCGCAGCTTGCGGGCAGCATCTTCAATACCGATTTTTTCGCTGGTCGCCAGCCCGCGTACATCGGCCTGCCGTACCGTGCAGGGGATATTCAGGTTGCCACAGAGTTGCTTTACAAAATCAGCATCTTGTTTGGATTCTTCCCTTAAACCGTGGTCAACGCTCAGGGCGTGCAGGGTCAGCCCCATGCGCGGGGCAAGCAGATGCAGCACTAGGGCCAGCGCTGTGGAGTCAGCCCCGCCAGAAAGTGCCAGTAGCAGCCGCGAACCCCGCGCAAGCCCAAGCCGCGTTAGGCAGAACCGCTCAACCTCAAGGCAAAGACGGGCCGCAGCGGGCGATAGGTTTTGCAGCGTGGGCGGTGATTCGGTCATGGTATGTCTGGGGCAGAAAGGTGTGGGCAGAAAGGTGCGGGCAGAAGATCAGCCCGGAGAGATGCAAGCGTGTGCAACCGGGAATGACTAGTTTTAAAAAGGCCTTGGGGTTTTGCGCCGTGCGCTGTCCCAAGGCCTTTCAATATCAATAAATCCGCGCCTAGGCCGGGTTGATGCCCAGCTCGGCCAGCAGATTTTCAAGCCATACAATCATGCGGTCGCGCAGTTCGGGCGAGGCGTAGTGCACGCATTCGCAGCGCATACGGCCACGGGCGCGCACCAGCAGTTCTAGGCGCACAAAATTTTCTTCAATTTCCAGCCCCATAACGTGGGGGCCGCAGCTTTCCACATGTTCCTGCTGCACGGGCGAGAGCATCTCGGCAGGAACCGGTAGCCAAAAAAGACCGTCCATGCCCGATGTCAGCTCCATCTCGGTGAGCGTGGTGGCCAGTTTTGCGGTATCTTCTTCTGTAATGTCGTCAATTCCGTACCAACGCATCAGTTTTCCTCCGACGAATAGGGACAGCCTGTTTTATCCAGATTGAAAATACGGCGCGTAATGCTGATACGCGGGCCGTTGCCCTCTTGAGACATGCTGCCGCGCTTCAGAAACATGATGGGATCATGGTTGAACTTGCGCACCAGCGAGCCCACCAGCGCTTCAAGCGCATTGCGGGTTTCGTCGTCCACCGAGCCGAGCCTTTTGAGGGTCTTGGCCAGTTCCTCCTGCCCCATGCGCTCGCCGCGCTGGATCAGGTCAACAATGGTGGGCTGCACATCAAGGCTTGAGAGCCAGCGCGAGAAAAGCAGCACTTCCTCGTTTACAATATCTGCGGCCTTGGCGGCCTCATCGCGGCGGGTGGCAAGGTTTTCTTCCACCACTTCCTTGAGGTCGTCGATGTCGTACAGATAGACGTTGTCGAGGCCGTTGACGTCGGGGTCGATGTCGCGCGGCACGGCAATGTCGATAAAGAACATGGGCCGGTTTTTGCGGGCCTTGAGCACGGCGCGTATGTCGCGCGCGCGGATAATGGGCTCTTGCGAACCGGTGGAGGTGATGATGATGTCCACCTCGGTGAGGTGCTCGGCCATGTCTTCAAAGGCGATGGCGCGGCCCTTGAATTGCTGGGCCAGTTCCTGCCCGCGCGCCAGCGTGCGGTTGGCCACCAAAATTTCATCAATGCCCGATTGCAGCAGATGCATGGCGGCCAGCTCGGCCATTTCTCCAGCGCCCACCAGCATGGCCTTGTGGGTCTTCATGTCGCCAAAAATGCGCTTGGCCAGTTCCACAGCGGCATAGCTGATGGAAACCGCGCTTGAGGCCACGGCAGTTTCAGTGCGCACGCGTTTGGCTACAGAAAAAGCCTTGTGAACCAAGCGGTTAAGAATCACACCCGTGGCGTGACACTTCACCGCCTTGCGGTAGGCGTTTTTGAGCTGGCCCAGAATCTGCGGTTCGCCCAGCACCATGGAATCGAGGCTGGACGCCACAGAAAACAGGTGGCGCACGGCCTCAAGATTTTTGTGCACGTACACGTAGGGCCGCAGTTCATCGGCCTTGGCTCCGCGTGCGGCAGCCCAGTTTTCTAGCACCTGTCCGGCCACGTCGCCGTTGCCAGCGGCCAGCAGTTCCACGCGGTTACAGGTAGAGAGTATCACGCTTTCACTCACCGCGCCAATACATGGCACGGCCCAATGCTCTTCATCGCAGTGGTTGACCAGAGCAAAGCGTTCGCGCACGTCCACGCTGGCGGTGCGATGATTCAGGCCGACAAGAAAGATATCACAGTCCATGGCTATAGCCCGGTCAGCGCCGGATGAATGCGTGGTGGGTTTCCATAAAGGTATTCACCACAATGATTGAAAAAAGGCACAGAATAAAAACAAAAACAGCAAGTTGCGCGGGCTTGCGGCCCTTCCAGCCCTTAGTGATGCGGTTGTGGAACAGCACCGAATAAAACAGCCAGATCACAATGCTGATAACTTCCTTGGGGTCGCCCGTAACCGTGCCGCCAAATACAGGTTTGGCCCATATGAGCCCAGAAACTATGCCCAAGGTGTACAGGGGAAAGCCCACCATGGTTGTGACGGCGTTGATTTTGTCGAGCATGGAGAGGGCGGGCATGTCGAGCCAAAAGCCCTTCATGGTCAGTTTGCTTTTGATGCGCCCCTCCATGAACAAAAACAGCGCCCCGGCGGCAAAGGCCAGCGCCAGCAGGGCCAGACTCAAAAAGAGTGTGCCAATGTGCAAGGCGTAAAACGAGGTGTTGAGCGAAGGTGGAACCTGAACCACAGAGGCCAGATACGGGGCCGACATGGCAAATAGCATAAGGCCCAGAGGCGTGGCAAATACCAGCGGTATTTCTTGCCGTAGCTTGGCCCATGCGGCAATGCCGCACAGCACCACAAACCATGCCATAAGCTGAAAATACGCGCCAGCGCTCAAGCCGCCGGGCAAAGCCTTATGAAAGCCCATAACCAGCATAAAGGTCTGGCAGGCAAAACCCACCACGGCCAGCATGCAGCCGATTCTGCGCCACAACAGGGTGCGCGCCACTATGCCCGCAAGACCCGCAACACTGGCAGAGCCATAGAGCAGCAGGGTTACGGCGGTGGAAAATTCAGGGGAGATCATGGAGTAACTCCGCTATATTTGCGTGCAATGCGGGCGGCAGCTCCGCCTGCAAACAGCGTAGACAGTTTTCAAGGTCATCTTTTTCCAGCCACTGTTGCAGAGAAGAATCCGCCAGCTTTCGGAACAATCGCGTATTCTGCCCTGTATCTTCGCCCAAGGCAAGAACCAGTGGCCGCAGCCGCCCCATCAGGGCCGCCATGCGCGAGCGTGGCTCAAGCCAGTGCTCAAGTTCGCCCTTCCAGCGCCGCGCAAGGGCAGGGCTAGCGCCGCCGGTAGAGAGCGCCGCCGCCAGCGGGGCATGCCGCGCAACGGCAGGCACCTGAAAGCAGCCTTCATCGGGATTGCTGGCGCTGTTGCACAAAATACCCGCATGGGCGCACAGGGCAGCAATACGGCTGTTTTCTGCCGCATTGCCTGTGGCGGCAAAAACAAGGGCACGGCCTTGCAGGTCGGCCTGCGTACAACTGCGGCGCTCAAAACGCACACGCGTATCATCCAGCAAAGCGGCGGCTTCGGGGGTGGGGTCGGCCAGCTCAAGCACCAGCACAGAGGCCGGATTGCAGGCCAGCAAGCCAGAAAGTTTGCGCTGCCCCACCTGACCAAGGCCAACAACCAAGCAGTGAATGCCTGTGAGCGAAATAAATATGGGGTAGAGCGGTGCGGTGGGCTGTGTGCGCATGGGTGATCCAAAGGGTGAAATAAGCTTGAAGGGCAGCATACAGCAGCGCGAAATATTTTGCAAAGGGCCAGCGTGCCGCCATAGTTGCACAGCTACAATTGCGGTTCGGCCCGGCTGCGCCGCACTTTGCTTGCCTAGGCGGCCAGATTGCCTTAGATTGTGGGCAATTGGCAGTGTTATGCATGCTTGCGGCCATCTATTGACTACTGCCATGAACAACTACGGAAAGACATGCCCAAATTTCTGGTCATACAGGCGGCGCGGTTTGGCGATCTGGTGCAGACCAAGCGCCTTTTGCTGAGTCTGGCCTTGCGCGGTGAGGTTCACCTTGCCGTGGATGCAGGTTTGGTTCCGCTGGCCAAAGTGCTCTTTCCATTTGCCGAGCCGCATGCTCTGTCAGTGCACGGCAGCCCAGAGGCCGAGGCTTTGGCGCGCAACACAGCCGTGCTGATCCGTTGGCAGGGCCTGCGTTTTGATGCCGTGTACAACTGCAATTTTTCCGGCACAACGGCGGCCCTGTGCAGGATTTTTGAGGCAGAGCAGGTACACGGCTACCGGCCAGAGCCGGGTGGTATCTCGCGTTCGCCTTGGGCGCGGCTTGCTTTTAGACTCAGTGAACGGCGCGCTCTGGCCCCACTAAATCTGGTAGATTTTTGGGCGCACTTTGCCCCAGAGCCCGTAGAGGCCCACAGGGTTAACCCTGCGGCAACCCCCGGTGGGCGGGGGCTTGGCGTGGTATTGGCTGGGCGTGAATCACGGCGCTCGTTGCCCGTGCCCGTGCTTGCAGAGGTGGTGCGCACGGCCTTTGGGGCCATGGGCGGCCCGCCTGTGTTTCTGCTCGGCTCTGCTGCGGAGAAACCCGCCGCCCGGCAGCTTATGCGGCAGTTGCCAGCCAAGATTTTGCCAGCGGTTCAAGACCTCAGCGGCAAAACAGACTGGCCCGCCCTTGTGCACGCTGTAGACGAGCTGGACGCGCTGATCACGCCCGATACGGGCATCATGCACCTTGGCGCGCACCTTGGTGTGCCCGTGCTGGCGTTTTTTTTGTCTTCTGCATGGCAGCACGAAACCGGGCCTTATGGCGAGGGCCACCACGTGTGGCAAACCAGCCGCAGCTGCGGGCCATGCCTTGAAAGTGCGCCCTGCCCGTACAATGTGGCCTGTGGGCAGCCGCTGGCGCAGGTGGAGCTGCTGCGTTCGTTGGTGGCCGTGCTGGGCGCTGTAAAAGCGGGCCTTTCCGCAATGGCGGCAGGTGAAAAACAGTGGCCCTCGCTGGCGGCCGATTTGCAGTTGTGGCGTACTGGTTTTGATGCCCTAGGTGCGCAGCCACAACTGCTGGCGGGGCACGACGCGCACGCGGTAGAGCGCCAGTATGTGCGCGAATTTTTGGCGGCCCGCCTGCACCTTGCGCTCAACCTTGCTGGCAGCACCGTGGCGCCGCCGCCTGCCGAACTTGAACAATGGCTCTGTAACGATGCGGACTGGATGTTGCCGCCAGGGAGATACTGCTGATGCCCGCCGCTCCTCTGCGAATTCTTGTGGTGCTGCCCATGTACGGCGGCTCGCTGCCCATTGGCAGATACTGCGCCAGCGCTCTCAGCGCCTTGGGCCACAGTGTGCGCGTGTTTGAGGCTCCGTTGCTGCACGCGGGTTTTACTGGCCTGCGCGGCCTTGGTTTGGCCCCGGCGCAGACAGCCCAGTTGGAAAATTCGTTTTTGCAGGTGGTTTCGCAGGCGGTGTGGGCGCAGGTTCAGGCGCAGGAGCCGCATCTGGTGCTTGCCATGGCGCAGGCTCCGCTGGGGCGCAGCCTGTTGCAGCGGTTGCGCAGGGCGGGCATTCGCACGGCCATGTGGTTTGTGGAAGACCACGAGGTTTTTGACTACTGGAAGGGCTACGCCCCGCTGTACGATGTTTTTGCCGTCATCCAGAAAGAGCCGTTTTTGTCGCAGCTTGCGGGCATTGGGCAGGGCAATGCCCTTTATCTGCCGCTGGCGGCCCAGCCCGATTTTCATAAGCCGCTACAGCTCAGCGATCAGGAACGGCGCGAATACGGCGCGGATATTGGGTTTTTGGGCGCGGGCTATCCCAACCGCAGGCTGGCCTTCCGGCAGCTTATAGGGCGCGACTTCAAAATATGGGGCTCGGACTGGGAAGGCGAAACCCTGCTAGCCGACCATGTGCAGCGTGGCGGGGCGCGCATTGATGCCGATGAAAGCGTAAAAATTTACAATGCCACGCGGGTCAATTTGAATCTGCATTCAAGCCTTGGCACGGCAGAGCTTGTGAGCAAGGGCGATTTTGTCAATCCGCGCACGTTTGAACTGGCGGCCATGGGAGCTTTTCAGCTTGTGGATCGCCGGGCGCTCATGCCAGAGCTGTTTGCGCAGGACGAGCTGGCTACTTTTGGTACGCTGGAAGAATTTTATGCGGGCATCGAGCACTTTATTGCCCACCCTGAAGAGCGGCAGGCTTTTGCCGCCCGTGCCCGTGCCCGCGTGCTGCGCGACCATACCTACGAGCAGCGTATGGCAGTTCTGCTCGATTTTATGGAGCAGAAGCTTGGGGCGTGGCCGCAGCCAGAGGCCGCAGTGCAAGCTTTGCCAGCCGATGTGGATGCCGTGCTTACGCCAGAGATACGTGCCGAGCTGGCTAACGTGGTGGCTGGCCTTGGCCTTGGCCCCAATGCGGACTTTGAAGATGTGATAAGCGCGCTACGCGCCCGTAGCGGTGCGCTGACCGAAACAGAAGCAGCCCTTCTGTTTCTTGACGAATGGCGCAAGCAGTACGGCAATAAATAGCATCTGGCTGCGAGCGCAGCCTTTATGTGGCATGGAAGCAGAAAACCCCGCTTTAGGCGGGGTTTTCATCATTTGTGCGGCAGACCTGCGGTTAATCCACAATATCAGTCATGGAGGCAGGCAGGGTAATTTCTGTCATATTCAGATAAAAGGGCAGCATTACGGCCACGGCCAAGACCACAGCGGTTAGCAGGGTAAGCTTGTGGCGCATGGGGGTTGCGCTGCGGGCCACCCAAGTCCACAACAGGGCGGGCACAAGCCAGAGCAGCAGTTCGGCGCTTTCCAGCACGGCGTCCATGGCCGTAAAGGTTTCTTTTTGCCATTCGCGCTGCACGTCAAATACAGAGGAAGCAAGCAAGATAACCCAAAAAATTGCCCAAGCATTACGGGCCCATGTGGCGCACCACGGAAGCATGGTATTGTAGTGGTCGCGTCCAAAGTCGTCATAATTGCGGCGCAGCACAAGCCAGAACGCGCCCATGCCGCCAGCAATGGCCAGCATGAGGGGCAGCGACCAGAAAAGAGCGCACCAGAAGGGCGTGCCAAAACCCGGCACGTAGATGTGCCCAAGGGTCAGCATCTCTGCATCGGGCCGTGCCAGAGCGGTAAGCAAGCGTGCGGCGGCCAGCGAGGCAGCCGTGGCAATGCAGGCCTGAATACCGCTCACAATGCCAAGGCCCACATGCAGCAAGGGCATTTTGATAAGGAACTTCCACAGGGCAAAATATAGGCTGTTGAACAGTACCGCCAGCCCCAGCATGACCCAGCTCATTTCGACCATAAAGTCTGAGGGCGAATCGGGCGTATAGGAACCCTGAGTAAAAAACAGCCACACCCGGCCACAGATAAGCAGTATCCAGCCTAGCAGCAGACCAAGCAGGGCAAGCTGGCGGGCGCATTTTTCATACGAGGCGCGCTTGCGCGTAACTGCCAGCCCCCTTGCGGTGGCCGACATAAAGTTAAGGCCCACAAAGGCCAGCAGGGCGGCCAGCGGCAGGGCCACGCTCAGGGCATCAAAGCCCATGCGCGCCAAGGGAAAGGACTGTCCAAGATGCCGCAACGCGTCCATCCACGTGGTAAGGGTCGCCGCCATTTCCTGGAAAAAATTCATCAGGCTTCGCCTCCGGTATGGCTTGATGCCGGATAGGAACGGTTCATACATGTCTTGGCGGGGTTGGCCGCAGCACGGGGCAAATGCATTCGTGTCTAGGCTGCCAAAATCCGCTTCATACCGGGCTGCAAGACGTTTAAAGCAGACTGCGCAGCAGCCCTTTAAAGCCTGATAATGCCCCGGTTGTCCGTAATTGTGGTGCTTAAATAGCGTGAGCAAGCCTGTTCTTGCCTGAAAAACGCTGCCGCTGCAAGAGTTCTTGAAATATGGCCGGGGTTGAGGCACAAGAAAGCTTGGCTGCTTACGCGGTTTGCACGTTGGTACCTTTTGCAGCAAAAGCCTCTGCCATGTTGCCAAAAAGTATGCTGAGCGTCTGTTGCAGGTTTTTGACGCATTGAAAGATATTTCAACGCACGAATACTCTTGTGCTGGAGACAGGAATGAAAAAACTGATCGTTGTACCGCTGACTTGCCTTGCGCTGGCTGCGGGGTGCGCTTCTTCAGACAAGGTGCGTCGGGCCGAATCGACCAGCGAAACAAACCAGAAACTGCTGCGTGAAACCGACCACCGTTTGCGCACGCTGGAGCAGAGCGTCAACACGCTTGATACGCAGGTTGCCCAGCTCAATAACAGGGTTTACGAAGTGCGGACCCGTGGCGGGCAAAAAACCGGCATGACGGTTGTGCCTATTATTCCGCCGCAGCCCCACAAAAGTGCTGTTGTGCCCACTGCACAGCCCGATGCCCAGCTTACGGCTCACGGCCCTGTGGCTGTGCCCACCGCAGAATTTGCTGCTGGGCAACAGGCGGCCAATTCGGCTGGTAATCCGGCCGCGGCCAGCCAAGCTGCCGCCGGTCAAGCTGCCGCCGGTCAAGCTGCCGCCAGTCAAGCTGCGGGCAATCAGGCTGCGGCACAGGCGAACGGCAGACCTTCCATTGCCGTGGCTTCTATGAGTACCCCGTCGGGCTCTGCTTCTGCGTCTGGCACCCAAGGCAGCAGTTCTGGCAGCAATTCGGGCAGCAATTCTGGCGGTGCGCTTGCCATCGGTTCGGCCAGCAATTCGGCCAGTGATCCGGCGGCCACCATTCGGCCCATTCCCGCCGCACCCCAGCGCGATGCTGCAAACGCCTCTGCCGAACCTGTCCCCCAGCAAGTTGCGGCTAAGGCTGTTCCTGCTCAGCCCACCCCGGCAGAAAAACCGCTTTCCAAGGCAGAAGCCAGAGCTATTGCAAAAGCCGAAGCCAAGGCTGCCGCCGATGCCGCCAAGGCAGAGGCCGCGGCTGCTAAGGTGGCTGCCAAGCCTACTGCCACCGCTGCGGTCACACCCGCAAGCAGCCCCTCTGCACCAACGTCCTTTGCCCTGCCGCCAGAGGCTGCCACGCCCGCCAAACCTGCGGCAGCCGTGCAGCCTATGCTGCCACCCGTTGCTGCGGCTGGTGGCAATACAGATGTTCCTGTGCCTGCGGTTCCGCAATCAGACCTTGCCTTGCCGCCAGAAATTCCCGGTCTTGTGCCGCCTTTGCCCGGTGACAGTGGTGCACCCGCTGGCAAAAAAGGTGCCGCCCAAAATGCAGCCAAGGCCCCTGCCAAGGCTGCCGCTGCCCCCGCGCCCGCAGCACCTGCTCTTGCCCCAGCGGCTGCCGCTATGCCAGCCGCAGCGCAGCCTGCGTCATTGCCCAAGAGCGGCAAGGGGGAAGAGGCCGCTTACAAGGCCGCCTTGCAGCCAGCCATGGCTGGCCGCCCCGCAGAGAGCATTGGCCGGTTTCAGGCCTTTTTGCAGGAGTATCCGCAGGGCCGTTTTGCCGCCAATGCGGAATACTGGATTGGCGAGGGTCTGTACTCGCAGGGCAAATATGGCGAAGCGCTGGCGCAGTTTCAAAAGGTCAACAGCCAGTGGCCCAGCCATCACAAAAATGCCGATGCCCTGCTGAAAACCGGCATGACCCTGAGCCGCATGGGCGACAAAGAAGGCGCGGCACAGGCGTACAAGAAGCTTCTTTCGCAGTTTCCCGGCTCTGAGGCTGCGGGTATTGCCCGTTCGCGCGGGTTGGCCCGATAATATGGTTGTTTCGCATATGCTGACTCCGACAGCGGGGGCAGCATGACCCGGCAGGGCAGAAGCTGGGCCTTCATGGACGAAGCCGCCCGTAAAGAATATTGGGCCAGCCTTGCCCTGCGGCACTGCCGTGGTCTGGGGGCCCGGTCTGCTGCGCGTCTGGCGCGGTATTTTGGTTCGGCCTATGCCGCCGTACAGGCCCGCAGCCAGTGGGGCGAGGCGGGCGTCAACAAGGCGCTGGCAGCCGAGCTTGCTACTGGTTCTTGGCGTGTAACCGCCAGAGAAGAATGGGACCGCGCCCGCGATATTTCTGCGACTATCATTCTTTGGACTGACCCGGACTATCCTGCGCTCTTGCGCCCCATTATCGATGCCCCCCTTGTGTTCTACTGCCGGGGCGATCTTTCGCTGTTGCAATCGCCGGGCTTTGCGGTGGTGGGGTCGCGCAAGGCCACCCGTCACGGAAGATCAGTGGCCGAATATATGTCACGCTGCCTTTCGGCCTGTGGCATAGCCATTGTTTCGGGCATGGCCCTTGGCATAGACAGGGTTGCCCACGAGGCCGCACTTGCGCGGGTGGGGCGCAGCATTGGCGTGCTGGGCACTGGCATAGACGTGTTGTACCCGCCGGATAACATGGAGGCCTTTGACGCTATGGAACGCCATGGCTTGCTGATTTCAGAATTTGCGCCCGGTACGGTACCGCATGCGGGCAATTTTCCTATTCGCAACCGCATTATCAGCGGGCTCTCGCTGGGCGTACTGGTGGTGGAGGCCGCCCAGCGGTCGGGCAGCCTCATTACGGCGCGGCTTGCCTTGGAGCAAAACCGCGAGGTTTACGCCGTGCCGGGGCCAGCGCTTGATGCGCATTGCCTGGGCTGTCAGGATCTTGTGCGTCAGGGCGCGCGAGCCGTATTTAGCGCGGAGGACGTGCTGCGCGATCTTGCCGAACAACTGCGCCAATTTGGCATAGACGAGCAGAGTGTGCCCGAACAAGAAGAGGGCTTGCAGGAGGATGTGCCCGCGCCAGCCCCCGCAGGTGTACTCACTGCGAAGCAGGCTGCGCCGCAAACGGCCCCGCAAGCTGCCCCGAACCCAGACCCGACCGCCTTCCCGGCTGTTGCGGCAGAAGCCGTACCCCCGGTTGCTGAGTCAACAGCACCGACCCTCAACGAGGGCGAACGCGCAGCAGCAGAGCACGCCGCTGGCACGGGCGACAGCACCGGGCTGGTGGATTATCTGCGCCAGCACGGCCCCACCCATGCCGACATTCTGGCCGATGCCGCAGGGCTCAGCGCTGCGGCGGCCAATGCCGCCCTTGTGGGGCTTGAGATGCTTGGCAAGGTGCGGCGTTTGCCCGGTGCGCGGTACGAGGCCGTGTCATGAGCACGAGGCAGAGCCAAAATCAGCCTAAGCCCGTACCAGACCGTGCCAAGCTTTTTGTTGATGCCTTTCTGGTATGGATGGAGGTGCAAAAGGGCGCATCGCCAGCTACGCTCAAGGCTTACGGCAGTGACCTTGCCCAGTTGGCCGAATTTTTGCGCGGGCAGGATGCCGACCTTGGCAAGCCAGAAACTGTCACCAAGCGGCACATTCAGGCCTATCTGGCGTGGCTGTTTCGTCTTGGCGATGCCAAAAGCTCCATGGCCAGAAAACTGGCAGCGGCACGCTCGTATTTTCGTTTTCAGCAGCGCAGCAAGTCGGTGACAGAAAACGTGGCCGCGCAAGTGCGTAATCCCCGGCAAGAAAAGCGCCATCCCCGCGCCCTGAACGTGGACGAAACTTTTGCCCTGCTGGATACGGCCCAAAAGCCCGGCCAAACGCAAGGGCAACCCGCAGCAGACAACGCCAAGGCAGACAGCGCCGAGGCAGAGCGCATGCTTTGCCGTGATCTTGCGCTGGCCGAGCTGTTGTACGGCTCTGGCTTGCGTATTTCTGAGGCGCTGGGTCTTGATATAGATGATGTGCAGCTTTCATCGCGGGTGTTGCGGGTTATGGGCAAGGGCTCGCGCCAGCGCCTTGCGCCGCTTTCTGACACCTCGTGCGACAGCCTCAAAAGCTGGCTCGACGAGCGCCCCCTTATGGCTCAGCCCGACGAACCCGCCCTGTTTGTGGGCGCACGTGGTTCGCGCCTGAACCGCAGGGAAGCGGCGCGTATTGTGGAGCGCCTGTGCCGTAGGGCGGGGCTCGACTTTACGGTGTCGCCCCACAGTCTGCGGCATTCGTTTGCCACGCATTTGCTCACTGCCGGGGCAGACCTGCGCAGTGTGCAGGAACTGCTAGGACACAGCCGTTTGACCACTACCCAGCGCTATACTCAGGTAAGCCTTGAGCATCTTATGGAAGCCTACGACAAGGCCCACCCCAAGGCATCCAAAAAATAAAAAAATCACGAAGTCAAAAAAAGTTATAAATTTAAGTATATTACTATAACATACTCAAATGCTAACTAATCTGTGTCGGGTTTTTTGGCGCGAAGACCTTGGCATGAGCAGGACTTTGTGCTAAAGAGAACAAAGCGGTCAGATTGAACCGCATACCCAAACAAATCCCGGAAGGAGAGCCTGTCATGTCCGCATTAGTTATTGGTCACATGAATCCCGATACCGACAGCATCATTTCTGCCATTGCCGCCGCCGACCTTTACAGCAAGCGCGGTCTGGACGTTACCCCTGCCGCTCAGGGCGCGCCCACGCCTGAAACCGAATTCGTGCTCAAGAAGTTCGGTCTTACCGCTCCTCAGGTTGTTGCCGACGTGGCTGGCAAGAATCTGTACCTTGTGGACTACTCTGACATTGCTCAGGCCCCCAAGGGTATGGATTCCGCCTGTGTGCTCGGCATTGCTGACCACCACAAGCTTGGTGATGTGACCACCTCTGCCCCCCTCGAAGCCTGGATTTGGCCTGTGGGCTGCACCTGCACCGTGCTGAAGAACATGTTTGACTTCTACGGCGTGGAAATTTCCAAGGGCATCGCTGGCGGCATGCTGTGCGCCATTCTCTCCGACACCGTTATCTTCAAGTCGCCCACCTGCACCCCCGCCGACAAGAAGGCCGTTGAAGAACTGGCCAAGATTGCTGGCGTGAGCGACGTGATGGCTCTGGGCATGGAAATGTTCAAGGTCAAGAGCGCCGTTGAAGGCACCTCCATGAAAGACCTGGTCTTCCGTGACTACAAGGACTTTGACATGGGCGGCAACAAGGTTGGCATCGGCCAGCTCGAAGTGGTTGACCTTTCCATTCTGGAACCCGTCAAGGCTGGCCTTCAGGCCGAAATCGCCCGCGTGAAGGCCGAAGGCCGTCACAGCGTGTTCCTGCTGCTGACCGACATCATGAAGGAAGGCTCTGAAATGCTGATCGTTTCTGACGATGCCTCCGTGGTGGAAAAGGCTTTTGGCGTGAAGGCCGAAGGCGAGTCCGTGTGGCTGCCCGGCGTTATGAGCCGCAAAAAGCAGGTTGTGCCCAACTTTGAAAAGGCCTTCAAGTAAGCTTTTTAGCTTAGCTTGATGTGATTTTGCCCCGCCGGGGCAGGGAAGCTGGCTCTTGTGAGCTGAACCCCTGCCTTGGCGGGGTTCTTTGTTTTGCCTGAGCGTATTGATCGGCCTTTTTTAAATAATTTTCTTGTGCTGGTGCGGCCAGCAGACCTTTTACCCCCCCCCAGCGGTCTTTAATAGGGCAGAGCAGGGCGCGGCAGGGCGGGGGGCAGAGCAGGCGGGCTGTACGCGGCATACACCGCACGCTCGCTGCGGGCATGATCAGAACCAACACCTTGCGCATGCGTCAATTATGTACGGGGCATCTGTGCGGTGCTGACAACGTGGCCCGTGGCAGCCCAGCACCCCCCCGTGTGGAACCCATCAAAAGGCAGACTAATGAAGGGGTTTCATTATCTGTTTGACTGGTGTCAGCCCCCACAGGCCAACAACCATAGCACCAAAACACCAGCATGCGGCTGGTGCTGCATGCGGTTGGTGCAGCATGCGCCTACTGCGGTACGCAAAAAGGCCGCCGGTTCATGAAACCAGCGGCCTTTTGAGCAATATTTTGCGGCCTGTGACGGTTCGCGTCAGCCTACAGGCTGCGTTCTTCCAGTCCACCGCCCTTGGGTGCACTTTTGTTGGGCGGCGTGGTCACAGGTTGCAGACCGGGAACTACATCGTGGATTTCGGTGGGCGGCACAAGGGGGTCGGCTGCATCGCGCTGAATAACCTTGCTGTCGCGTACATAGAGCGTGCACGAAAGGCCAAAGCATTCGTATACTGCTGCCACAGTGCCCTTGAGTATTTCCTCATTATTGAGCGGCGGCGGAACCAGCACATAATAAATACGGGTGCGGCCACCGCGCTTGGGCTCAACAAAGCACGAAACGATCCATTCGTCCTGTCCGTCCCCGTTCCAGTCTGCTATGCCAACCATATTGACTTTAAGCCGCTGGGTGGCATGATCAATACTGAAACCGTTGGGAAAATGCTTCACGCGGCTGTCGGGCAGCTTGGTGGCAGCAAAGGTCGCACCAAGATACACGTCGTGCGCCGTGTCGTTTTGCAGCATAAACGAGGGGGACAGGCGGTTGTACAAAATTTCGCCGTAGTCCTTCAGGCCCTTAAAGGACATGGGGGCCGTGTACGAGCCGTCCGCGTCCAGCAGATTGCGGGCCTTTAGTTCCTTGGGCATGTTGTGCGCCATTTTTATGAATTCGTCTTTTTCTACCACAACCACGGGGCGGGTAGTGCCGCAGCCGGCAAGCAGGCAGCCCAGGCAGAGCAGGGCGCAGAATCGCGATAAGAACATGGTGTGTGTCAACTCCCCTGGCGGAGTTTTGACGGCTAGGAGCCGCTTTCTCCGTGAATGCAGACTTTGTAAGCGTCTGCGTGCGGCTTGTAAAGAGCATTGGGGCCAAGATGGTACGGTATCTGCATGTTTTTATGATAATGTCATGAAAATGCACCAACACCACAGGATTAACCATGCCTGAACCGATCTATTTGCAAATGCCAGAGGCCCCGCTGAAAAAACGCGGACGCCAATTGTTGCGTCTGCTGCCCATATGGGTTCTTCTTATTATGGCCGCCGGGGGCTGGTGGTGGGTTGAGGCTGGGCGCGTAACAAGCACTTGGGCCATGTTGGATGGCATGGTCTACGCTGTTTCGTCCGAATTTCCCGCACGGATTGATGCCGTAACCGTGCGCGAGGGCGACCGCGTGAAAAAAGGGCAGGTAATTGCCCGTCTTGACGTCAATAATTACGCAAAGCGCATGGCCGAGGCCGGGCGCGAGGTTGCAGGCATGCGGGTTATGGCGGGGCCTCCTAGTATGGAAGAAACCGCAGCAAGGCTCAGACAGGCGCAAACCGCCGAGCAGGAAATGGTACGCCGTATCGCTCAGGCAAGGCATGAGGAAGACCAGAAGCAAAAAGCCCGTGAAGATCGCGTGGCAGAGCACGTGCGCGCGCAGCTTGCCTTGCGCACACTTGACAGTCAGGGTGGTGAGCACGCCGTGGGTGCTGCACGCTATGCCGCCGCTAAGCAGGCAGAAATGCAGACCCGCCTTGCCAAGGAAAGGGCCATGGTGGAATTTGAACAGGTAAGCCTTGTGCGGGCCGCCATGGATCAGGAGCTTGCCCGCGTGCGCGAAGAAACACTGCGTTTCAAGCAGATGGCCTCGCGCAACCGCTACGCGCCCCAGTATGTTACAGGTGCACTGGGGGCGGCCATGAACGCGGCCCCGCAGCAGGTGGTGGACGGCAACCTTTACGCGCCGCAGGACGGGCGCATCTTGCGCGGGCTGGCCATGCCGGGGCAGACCGTGCAGCCGGGAGATCCCGTATTTTTGCTGCTGCCAGAAAGCAAGGAAGCGCAAAAATCATTCTGGGTCATCGCCTACTTTGCTCAAGATGCGGCCAATGCCCTTAAACCGGGGCAAAAGTGCTCTGTGAGTTTGCAAAATAATGTTACGCTCGCTGGCCGTGTTTATGATCGGCTGGATCCGCAGCCTTTGCCAACAGGTGCAAAAGTGGACAGCAAGGATGCAAAGGAAACTGCATCCCGTCCAGAACTGTACGTGCCAGTGCGTATTACTATCACAGATGGTGAGGGTAAGCAGTTTGAGCCCGGCATGGTAGGCAAATGCGAGGTGATGACAAGGGTTGTCTGGGATTAGGTTTTTGCCTGCGCGGCGCGCGATTACGCCTTCCGGCGTGAGTGGCAATTTGCGTTTTGCTGCCCTTCGGGCACTGAATTTCGCCTTCCGGCGATGTTTGGGACGCCTGCGCGGCGCGCGGCAAGGTGGGGCCGGTTATGGGGCTCCGCCCCCTCCTTGGCTGGCAGGGCACGGTGAGCATGAATTTGACCCTGGATAATTGCCTTGACATAATATCATCAATCAATATCATTTTTGCATGAAGCGCAAACAAACAGCCACCCTCACACAAAATTTTGCGCGGCCAGTTCCCGGTGGTATTCGGTGGGC
>CAYPRZ010000038.1:0-17534 GCA_964413315.1 uncultured Desulfovibrio sp.
CGTGGTGCTTACCCATATCCCCGGCGGTGTGGGTGTTTTTGAGCTGGTCATTCTGCACCTTACCCATACCACACAGGCGCAGGCGGTTTTTGCTGCGGTGCTGTTGTTCCGCATCATTTACTTTATCATACCTCTTTTGGCTGCCGCTGCGTTGCTGGCCGTGTATGAAGTGCGCCAGCGCAGCGACATGCTGCGCGAAACCGGGCGCTGGCTTTCGGTGCTCTCGCACTCCATTTCTGCCTACCTGACCTTTGCCGCTGGCGTCATGTTGCTGGTGTGCGCCATGCTGCCGCCCGGCAAGCACATGCTGCACGCCCTGCGCAGCATGATTCCTTACGAGGCGCTTGCCATCGGGCATTTTATTACTGCCATTACGGGCGCTGCCCTGCTGTTTGTTTCCTACGGGCTTGAGAGGCGCCAGTCGCGGGCTTTTCTGCTGGCGGTTTCGTGTCTGGGGCTGGGCATTGTGGGGGCACTGCTCAACGGTTTTTCGTGGATCACAGCCAGTATGGTAAGCATTGTGCTGCTGGCAGTGTTCGTTGCACGTAGGCGGTTTTACCGCTCGTCATTTTTTTGGGAAGAGCCCATCCCCGGTTACTGGCTGTTTGGTGCGTTGGGTGTGCTGGCGTTGGCTTGCTCATTTGCATGGGCGCTGTACCATCCCTCGTGGAACAAAGCTGCCGCTTGGGGCTTTGACCGCCCGCACATGGCCGCGCAAACCCTATTTGACTTTTTGGGAATTGCCGTGGGGTTGGCGCTTTCGTGGATATGGCGCGTCAGCTTGCGGATACGGGCTCGCAGACAAAAGGCTGCCCAGAATTGATACGAATGTGAGTGTTCTGGCTTTGCTGTAACTGATTGCATATAAATGAAATGGCGGCCTTCCGTGAGCTACGGAGGGCCGCCATTTTTTTGCAAATTGCTGAAGCGGCGGGGCGGCGAGAGCTATCTTTTACGCGGGCGTTTGAATTTGGCGTGATAAAAGGCTGGAGGGCCACACAGAGCGCGCAGCGGCCAGAGCGTCTGGCAGTTTTCCAATAAGTTCGGCAATCTGAGTGCCGGGATTGGGGGCGCAGTGTTGGGCCAGCAGCCGTGCCATGCGGGCCGCCGCTGTGCAAGCCTCGCCCATGCTGGTATCGGCCATGCTGGCACTGCCCATATTGGCATTGCCCGTATTGGCGTTGGCGCACAAAAAGGCCGTAGCCAGCCCGGTTACCAAATCGCCCGTGCCGCCAATGCACTCCATGCTGGCAACAGAGGGCGCGTCCACTGTGTCCGCTATCTGTCCATCCAGCACAATATAGTCTTTTGATCCTTTGATAATCAAATTTTTTGGGCAGTTACCGTGCTCAAGGGCGCGCTGCAAAAGCGGTGGCACGTCGTCCTCCTGCGCCAGCAAAAAGCCCCGCGTGTAGAATGGGTGCGGCGCTTTTTCATCTGCCAAAAAGGCCAGCTCGCCCAAGTCTGGGGTAAAAAGATCGTAGGCGTCGGCATAACCGCTCATTTTTGCCACGTACATAAAGCCAGCGTCGGCCACCATGACGGGGCGCACGGCAAGGGCCTGAGCGGCCATGAGTACGCGGTTGTGCCAGTCCAGATCAGGAAAAAGATAGTGGAAGGTCAGACCAGCGGGGGCCAGTTGAGTAAGATTTTGCTCCAGCCATGCGTAGATGGCGCGGCTGCCAGCGCCAGTGCCGGGGTCGCCCGCCAGCAACAGGCGTGGCGGGGCCACGCCCAGCACCTCACAGGCCAGAATGGCCGTTGCAGCCAGAGCCGCAGAGCCGCGCTGCACGGGCACGGCCTGACCGTCCGGCAGGTGGAGCAGGCCGCCCGCCACAGTGCTAGGGCCCTCAAGCCCCGCAGTGCAGAGCGCAAAGTCTGGGTCGGGCAGGGTTCCCACTATGCACCACATACACGTTGCCTCCGCAGTTCTTCAAAAGCCTTTTGCAGGCTGTAGCAGCACAGGGTCTGCCCTAGGCTCAGGGGTTCCGGGGCTTCATCAAGCCGTAACCCGCACAGCTTGTGCGCCACCCACGGTACGTCGGGGCAGCCGCCGCCAGAAATGTTTACGATGCGTCCGTCGGCAGTATCAAGGGTGATTTTCATGTTGGCGGCGCGTACCATGATCCAGCGGTTGTCCAGTTGCTTGATTTGGTAGAGCGACACCGGCTCCAGCAGCACATCGTGGGCGCTTACCACCTGACTTGGGCGCAGACCTTCCTGATCAAGGGCCTCCATTACCCGCGCCTGAAGCACCAGTTCAAACACCACCACCATGTCGCAACCTGTGCGCAGCTCTGGCGGCGGGCCCTTGACCTCAACTGCAAGGCCCGCAGCCCGCAGCAGGCGTTCGGCGCGGATAACCTCGCCCGTGTGTTCAAAGACCAGCAGCCCTCTGTCGTTGCAGCCGCGTTTTTCGGTGCTGCACCTGCTTGCGCTGGGGGGCATAAAAAAGCCGCGCAGCCTTTTGGTAAGGCCGTGCAGCAAACCGCCCTGTGGTTGGCTATGCGTCATCAGTTCTCCATAAGCTGCTGGCCTGCCTTGCGCTGTGCGTGGGCAGGGAAAGATTGGGCAGCACATCAGCGGTTTGGTGCGCTAATGGTGCAGAGGCGCGGGTATCAAGCACACCCGCGCCCCGTGCCCATCATAAAGGCTGTCAGGCTTTAGTGATGTCGAGGCGGGTCACGCCTTCGTTTTCCGTCGTGGCAGCCACGTCAAAGCCCCTGTTGCGGGCTGCTCGGCTGACATTTTCAAGGCTGGCGTCGTTGTCGACCAGAACGCAGAAGGGCCCCTGATTGTCGCCCTTGACTGCGGTAAGAAACATGAGGACAGGCTGTGGGCAGGAAAGGCCTCTGGTGTCAATGGTGGTGGACATTACGCGCCTCTCTTGCAGTTGAAAAAGCCGATGCAAAGGCAGATGGCAAGCCCCGCGAGGGTGGCAGCCATGCCATGCGGGCCCACGCCCGTGGGGCTTGAAGCCAGACCAAAGTTGTGTGCAACGGCGGTTCCTACAATAAGACCCACGGCAAACACGGCGGCGTCATTGTCGCCCTCGCCAGCCATAAAGAGCTGACGGCCAGGGCAGCCCCCGGCCAGCGCAAAGGCCAAGCCAGCGGTGGCCATGCCAAGGAAGTTCCACAGGTTGTCGGGCTGGGCGATGGGCTGGTTTTCAAAGCCGGGCTTGAATGTGCCAAAGTACAGGTTCAGCACCAATGCAGCGCCCAGCATGGCCAGAAAGCCAAGGGCCAGATGCCACTGCTTGAACAGCAGCACATCGCGCAGCGCACCCATGGTGCAAAAACGGCTGCGCTGGGCCAAAAAGCCCACAATCAGGCCCACGCCGATGGAAAAAATGAAGGGCGCATGCTGTGCACCGGGGCCTTTTACGGAATAAAAAAGTACACCGCTCTGGGGCTGCTCGGCCACCTGCGGATTAAGCAGGTAGAGCGCCACAAAAGAGAGCATGAGGCCGGGCAGCACAAGGCCCGAAATTTTGCTCTGCCCCTGACTGCGGCCAAGGGAAAAGCCCATGCGAAAAAATACCGTACCAATGCCCACGCCGCAGATAAGGCCCGCAAGGCCAAACAGGGCAAAGGCATCGCCACCGGCAAGCCGCAGAATTACACGCCACGGGCAGCCCAGAAAGACCAGCGCGCCAATACCGGCAATGCCCCCAAGCAAAAAACGGGTGATGGGGGCCGAGCCGCCGCGAGGTTTGTATTCGCCAAAGGCCAGCGCCGCGCCAAATGCTCCAAGCACCATGCCCATGATTTCTGGCCGCAGATACTGCACAACAGCAGCGCGGTGAAAGCCCAGCGCGCCTGCGATGTCGCGGTTAAAGCAGACCACGCATATGCCCATGTTGCCGGGGTTGCCCGACTGCTGCAACAGCACGGCAAGCACGCCGAAAACAAGTCCGGTGGCAATTATGCCCGTTGTGGTGGAAAAAAAGTTGAAGCCTGATTTCATGAAATCCTCCTTTTTAGGGCCACAGGCCCGTGACGAAGCCGATGGGGAACCGGCAACGCGAGCGGAGGATTGGGCTGGTCAGGGGTGCACGGCAAAAAAACCATGCGCCAGACACAAACCGGGCCGCCGTTCGCGTAAGCTCCACAACGTGGAGCTTGGTGCTGTGCGTCAGGTTTTGCGTTTGGGCATGGTTTCCTCTGCTCTATAAAGTGCGCCCCGTCATACGGATGTTGGCGGGCGGTGAGGTGACGGTAACTGTTTTGTTCTTATCCTGTCTGTGAGCTCGATACAAGGCCTATGGGCCATTTTGTAAAATAGGTTGAGGTGACTATCAGGAGGCGGTGGTGAGGCTTACGCTGTCTTCACCGTCGCGCTCGGCCAGCATCACGTCTACATGTTCCTGCTTGCTGGTGTTGATGGTTCTGCCCACATAGTCTGCGTGGATGGGCAGCTCGCGGTGGCCCCGGTCGAGGAGGGTCAGCAGCTCTACACAGCGCGGGCGGCCATAGTCGAGCAGGGCTTCAAGTGCCGCTCGAATGGTGCGGCCCGTGTAGAGCACATCGTCAACCAGTATGATGACCTTTTCGTCAACGCTTTCGGTAATGCGCGACTGGCCGATGCTGGGCTTGCCCACAAGGCTTTTCCTGTCGTCGCGGTACAGATTGATGTCGAGAGTGCCCTGCGGCACGGTGTGTCCAAGGCGTGTTTGCAGCAGGGCTGCAAGGCGGCGGGCAAGGTCTGCGCCGCGCCGTTCAATGCCAACAAGCATAACTTCTTTGCAAGCGGCGTGGCGTTCTAATATTTGCGAGGCGAGGCGTTCAAGCACGCGCGCCATTTCGTCTTTTTCCAGTAACAGGGTCGTGGACATGATTCCTCCAATGGTGAATATGCTTGCCATTCTAGCTGTTTTCGCCCTTAAAGAAAAGCCCTGCGGCAATTGACAAGCCCCACACATGACCTTAGTTAGTAAAACACCCGAATCATGGAGGACGTATGATCGAATTGACCGACAGCGCCCGTAAGGAACTGGATTCGTTCTTTACTGGCAAGAAAAAGGAACCCATCCGGGTCTATATGACCGCAGGTTGAGGCGGCCCGCGCCTTGCCCTGGCTCTGGATGAGCCTAACGACCAAGATCAAACCGAGGAACAGGCCGGCTATACCTTCTGCATCAACAAAGATCTTGTTGGCGAAGTGCAGGGTGTAAAGATTGATTTAACCTACATGGGCTTTGCGGTTGAACCCGTAGTGCCCTTCGCTTCTGATGGCAACGGCGGTGGTTGCAGCAGCTGCTCAAGCGGCTGCGGCAGCAACGCGTAAGGCGGGGTGGTTCCCGCTGGCCGGAAGAAGCTGGCCAGCCTGTTTTTCGTTACTCTACAATATAATATATCGAGTTATCGAAAAACATCGGAGGAACCATGCTTGAACTGACCGAAAGCGCCCAGAAGGAACTGGCGGCCTTTTTTGAAGGTAAAGAAAAGAGCACCATTCGCGTATACCTCGCCCCCGGCGGTTGCAGCGGGCCTCACTTGGCCTTGGCACTGGACGCAGCTACGGATGAGGACATGAGCGAAGATCAGGGTGGTTTTACCTTCTGCATCAACAAGGAGCTTCTTGCTCAGGTTGAAGGCGTGAAGATTGACCTCTCCTATTCTGGCTTCACTGTTGAGCCTACAGTTCCCCTGCCCCAGACTGGCGGTGGGTGCGGCGGCTGCTCCGGCGGCTGCGGACACTAGAAGCAAATGACTTGTAAACCGGGTGGTAGAATGCTGCCGCCCGGTTTGCTGTTTCATGGCCGCGCTCGTGTGGCCGTGTCGGGGGCGGCGCAGGCTGCCCCCGGCGTTGTTATATAACCCCCCCACAGGTTCATGGACAATTTCGGCGCACTGCTTTCAAGCAACGACAGGCAGATATATCTGGAACGCAGCGGCATGGTTACACGCTGCCGCCTTGCCTGTGAGGCTTTGGACAAAGGGCGCAGCGTGGCCCTTGTGGCCCGCACCCGCGAAGAATTCAACGCGGCCCGATCCCTCGCCACTCTTTTTTCTCCCGAAATTTCGCTGGCAGATCCCAGCCATGTGCGCCCAGTGTGGCAACAGCCATGCCTAGGGTTGCCAGCCCTCAGCCAGTGGCAGGACAAGCCCTCGTGGGCGGCACGCTTGGCTGCGCTGTATGCCCTGAGCCTCGGCAGGCCCCGCGTGCTTGTGGTCAGCCTAGAGAGCCTGCTGCTGCGCTACATGCCGGTTAATTTTTTTCATTCCCGCACGCTTGAAATAGGCAAGGGCAGCGATTACGCGCCAGAGCTGCTGCTTGAACAGGCCGTGGAATGGGGCTACGAGCGGGTTACCATGGTCACGCGCCCCGGCGAGATGGCCCGGCGCGGCGATATTCTTGATTTGTACCCCGCAGGCTATGCGCGGCCTGTGCGTTTGGAATTTTTTGGCGACACGCTGGAAGAAATGCGGTTTTTTGATGCCGAAACCCAGCGTTCGCTTCAGGGCTGCGACGAGCTGACCCTGCTGCCCGTGAGCCCGCTGGCCTTTGACGCCCGCGAGGCAGAGGCCACGCGCAAGCGCTTTGACCGCATGTTTGCCGAAGGGCGTATTGGCGAAAATGACTGTTATTCCTTTAAAAAAACGTTGGATGCCGGTGGGGCGGGGCTGTTGCCCGGCTGTGCCCTAGAAGCTCCAAGCCTGTTTGAAGACTGGCTGCCGCAAGATTGCCTGTGGCTTTTGCCCGGCGAGGCCGACAGCGCCGAGGCCCTGCGCGATGGCCGCCTTGCCCTCAAGGAAAGGCTGGAGGCAGAAGACGCCCCCTTGCCGCAACCGGCCTCGCTGGCCCTGCGCAAAAGCTCGCAGCCCGCGCCGTGGAATGCCTTTCAGCGTGTGTACGCCGAGCCCTTGGTGATGGGGGTGGAGGAACGCGGCCTTGATTTTGCGGAAAGAACCCTGCATTCCTTCAGCGACCTTTTTCCGCTTTCTGGCGCACAAGACCGCCCTTGGCAGCATCTTGCCGCCGCCCTCAAGGAATGGCAGGGCGTGCGCAGACAGGTGGTGCTGAGTTTTTCATCCGGCCGCAGCCGTGCCAAGTTTTTAAAGCTTGCAGAGCAGGACGGCATTCTTCCGGCCCAGCGTTACGCCCCAGACCAGCGCGGGCTGTTTGCCCTTGTGTCGCCCTATCGTCAAGGGGCTGATCTGGCATGGGACAATGCCTTGGTGCTGGGCGAGGATATTCTGTACCCCAAGGCCGAAAAAACGCCCCGCGTTTCTTCGCGCGTGTTCAAGGGGCTGGATTCCTTTGACGATCTTAAACCCGGCGATCTTATGGTGCACCGAGATTACGGCATTGGCCGTTTTGCGGGCCTGCACCACATGGATGTGAACGCCGTTGCCAACGACTTTCTGCTCATCGAATATTCCGGGCGCGACAAGCTCTATGTGCCTGCCGACCGCATGGGGCTTATCCAGCGGTTCAAGGGTTCGGAGGGCGTGGAACCGGCGCTTGACCGCCTTGGCGGCACAGGCTGGACATCGGGCAAGGAAAAAGCCCGCAAGGCCATTGAAAAAATCGCCGCCGATCTGGTGGAAATGTACGCCTACCGCAAGGTAACCAAGGGCTTTCGTTACGATCCGCCGGGCGAACTCTACCACGAATTTGAAGCCACCTTTGGTTTTGAAGAAACCCCCGATCAGGCCAAGGCCATTCAGGATGTGCTGGACGACATGGACAAGTCGCAGCCCATGGACAGGCTTGTGTGCGGCGACGTGGGCTTTGGCAAAACAGAGGTGGCGCTGCGGGCCGCCTTTCGCGCTGCCTCAGAGGGGCGGCAGGTGGTTTTGCTGTGCCCCACCACAGTGCTTGCCGAGCAGCACTACCAGACATTTCGCGCACGCTTGGCGGGCTTTCCCGTCAATGTGGGGCTGCTCAGCCGGTTTGTGACGCGGCCCCGGCAAAAAGAAGTGCTCAAGGCGGCTGCCACAGGGCAGGTGGATATTCTCATCGGCACACACCGCGTGCTTTCAAGCGACGTAAAGCTGCCCAATCTTGCCCTGCTTATTTTGGACGAAGAACAGCGCTTTGGCGTGCGCCACAAAGAAAAACTCAAGGCGCTCAAAAAGAACGTGGATGTGCTCACGCTTACGGCCACGCCCATTCCGCGTACCTTGCAGCTCTCCATGTCGGGCATACGCGAGCTTTCCATTATTGAAACAGCCCCGCAGGATCGCAAGCCTGTGGCCTCGGCTGTGCTGCGGCGCGACGATTCCGTGCTGCGCAAGGTGCTGGAGCGCGAGATAGAACGCGAGGGGCAGGTATTTTGGGTGTACAACCGCGTGCAGGGGCTGGAGCGTGTGGCCGAGTATGTGCGCACTCTCGTGCCCTCGGCCCGCGTGGGCATGGCCCACGGCCAAATGTCTGAAACCGAGCTGGAAGACACCATGCATAAATTCTGGCACGGCAAGCTGGATGTGCTGGTGTGCACATCTATTGTTGAATCCGGGCTGGATTTTCCCCGTGCCAATACCTTGGTGGTGGATCAGGCGCAGATGTTTGGCCTTGGGCAGCTCTATCAGTTGCGTGGCCGCGTGGGCCGCAGCGACAGGCAGGCCTATGCCTTTTTTGTCGTGCCCGATGCAGAGCGCCTTACCTCCATTGCCGAGGAGCGCCTGCGCATCATTATGGATATGGACTATCTGGGCGCGGGCTTTCAGGTTGCCATGGAAGACCTGCGTCTGCGCGGCGCGGGCAATATTCTTGGCGAAGTGCAGTCGGGCCACATGTGCCGCGTGGGGCTTGATCTGTACCTTGAAATGCTGGAGGAGGCCGTGGGCCGTCTTAAGGGCACGCCCGAAGCCCACACCGTGGAAACAGAACTTACTTTGGGCTTGCCTGCGCATATTCCCGCATCGTACATAGAAGACGGGCGTGAGCGTTTGCGCTGCTACAAAACACTTACCTCTGCCGCTGGCGGGGCCGCGCGAGAAGAAGCCGCTCTGGGCATCCGCGACAGGTTTGGCCCCTTTCCCGAAGAACTGCGCAACTTTCTTGCGGTGCTGGACTTCAAGCAGTTCCTTACCGAGCTGCAAGTGCAAAAGGCAGATGTTCACATCAACCATGTGCGTCTGGTGTGGCCAGACGGGCAGACTGCCGTGCAGCCAGAACGCATTGTGGCGCTCACTGCCTCAATGAAGGACGCGCGTATGTTGCCCCCCGCAGGTTTGCATCTGCCCCTGCCAGCAGATATGCCCTTTGCCCAAGGGCTGGACAAACTGCGCACCACCCTTGAGGGTATTAAGGCAACGGCCAGCGCATAACTGCCGCTTTGCGGGCGTGGCAATGGTCTGATCATGAAACTGTCATGAGTATATGGAAAATATGGTGAACCGATTCATGCAGCCCCTTGTTGCCCTTGCGCGTCATATTCTGTCCCATGCACAGCCTGCGGCAGTGCTGCGCCCTGTGCGTCTGTTGTGCCTAGCGCTGGTGTGTTGCTGTTGTTTGCTGCTTGCCGCCTGTTTTGAAGCCCGTTTGCCCGATGGCGTGGTGGCAACCGTCAACGGTGAACCCATTACCCTGCGCAGATTGCAAACCCTGCTCGACAGCCGTGCACCCTCGCTGGGGGCCATGCGCACGCCATCGCTGGAGAATATGCGGCGCGAATACGGCGAGGCCTTGGGAACGCTGATTATTTATGCCTTGGTGCGCCAAGACTTGCAGCGCTTGCAAATGGCTGTGAGCACCGCAACCCTCGAAGCAGCCGTTGCAGACGTAAAAAATGACTACGGTGGCGGTGACGGGCTTGATAAGTATTTGGCCGAGGAATCACTTGACCCCGCCGAGTGGCGTGCCCTGCTGCTCGACCATCTTTCCATGCTTGCCTTTGAGAAAAAGGTTCTTGCCTCAGGCATACGTATTTCGTTGCCGGAGCTGCGCGACTATTATCAGACGCACGAAGAAGATTTTAAAATGCCTGAAACCCAGCGCGTGTGTCTTATCTCGGCTGAATCGCGCAAGGATTTGGATGGCTTTTGCGCGGTTTTTCCCGCTGCTGCTGCCGAAGCGCGTAAAAAGGTGCAGCTTCAGTGTTTGAATGTTCGCACTGGTGATTTGCCCCAAAGCTGGCAAAAGGCCGCAGCGGCCCTTAAGCCCGGTCAGTGCGCGCCCCCTCGTCAGGAAGACGGCCTGTGGCGCGGGCTTGCTCTGGTCGAAAACCACCCGCCCACCCAGATGAACTTGGCCGAAATATATCCCATTCTAGAGGGAATTCTGCGTGAGCAGAAAATGGCAGAAGCCTTTGAAGACTGGCTTGAAAAGTCATTGGGCGCATCGACCATCAAGGTTGCCGCAGACATCAAGCAAGACATTTTGGCTGTGCCCACGGGCCGCGTAAGCGGGCAGAGCGGCGAAACCCCCGCTGCACCTGCTGCCACCGGCGGCATGGATGAAACAAAGGCCATGCCCGCCACCCACGACGAGGTGTACGAGGGGGATATTCCCGATGGCGGTGCCGGGGGGAGCACGCTTGAAAATCAGGCAAATGGCACCGAAAATGGCGCTGCCGCAAAATCTGCCACCGATCAGGCGCGCAAACGCGATGGCAATTCTGGCAAAAAACGTTGAGTAACGGGTGCAGTACGGCCAATTGCCGCATCATTTGGCACGGCTCTGGTGCTCACATTGCATATTGCGCTGGATTGGGATATTATTTTACAGATAAAGCGCGTGATTTTTGCGCGCACTCAGGGAGAATACTGTGAGAAAGACGCTTGTTTTTGCGCTGGTTATCTGTTTTATGACCGCCTTTGGCGCTCAGGCCGCCCAGATTAACAAGGTGGCAGCCGTGGTAAACGGTCAGGTTATCACCATGTTTGACCTGCAAAAAAATGCCGTTCCCGATCTTATGCGGGCACGCGTCAATCCCAATGATCCGGCTCAGGCCAAGGCGGTTGACGCCATTCTGCGCAAGGCGCTGGACGGCATGATTATGGATATTCTGGTGGTTCAGGAAGCCAAACGGCTCAAGGTTTCCATTTCTCCCTCTGATGTGGATGCCGAAATCACCAAGATCATGAAGGGTAACAACCTTACCAAACAGCAGTTTGAAGAAAAACTGGCGCAGCAGAAAACCAGCATTGGCGAATTGCGCAAGAATATTGAAAAAACTCTGATCCGTCAGCGCGTTATGGCCATGGAAGTGGGCCGCCGCGTGGTTGTAACCCCCGAAGAAATTAAGGCATACTACGATTCGCATAAAGATACCATGTATGACCGCACAGGTCTGCACATGGCCTTGCTGGTGTACCACCCCAACGCCAATGCTGCGGCCCTTGCGGCGCAGATTAAGTCGGGCGCTCTTTCGTTTGTAGAAGTGGCCCGCAAATATTCCATCGCCCCCACCAGGGAAAACGGCGGGGATATGGGCGTAGTTGAATGGGACAAGCTCAACCCCGAATGGGAAGGGCGCCTTGCCACCATGAAGCCCGGTGACGTGACCGATATTTTTGAACTTCAGGGCCGCAAGGCGCAGGTGCGCCTGTACCGCCCTGATGGCGGCGGTGTAAAGCTGCTCACCTTTGAGCAGGCTAAGCCCATGATTGACGGCATTTTGCGTCAGCCCAAGGCCATGGAGCGCTTTGAAGACTACACCAATCAGCTTCGCAGCAGGGCTGTTATAGACATTCGAATGTAGTGGGGCCGCCACGGGCGGTTCCGGCTTTTTTGCTGGCAACAGCCGCCCAACAAGGGCGGCAAGACCATTATCGAGGCTTTACATGACCTTAGTGGAATTGGGCGCTGCTTTGCGCGTAGAGCGCGAAAAGCGGGGCCTGGACTTGGAAGACGCGGCACACAAGCTGAAAATCAGCGCCCGTCTTCTGCGCGCTCTGGAGGAAGGGGACGAGAAGTCCTTGCCCCCTCTGGCGTACACCAAGGGCTTTATTCGCTCATACGCTTCATACGTAGGGCTTTCGGCAGAAGAAGTCAGCGAAGCGCTTGGTGCGCTTGAGGCTGCGACCGAACCCACGACCCCGCAAAATGTTTATGAACCAGAAATGGTTCTTACACCGCGCCGTAACCTTAAGCCCTTGCTGGCCGCTGTGTTTATGGTGGGTATTGTGGCGGCGGTATTTTTTGCATGGCAGCAGGGCGCTCTGGACTTTTTGGGCAGGCAGACTCGCCGTTTAGCGCAGCCCGCACCCATGCAAAGCGCGGAATCTGTTGACCCCGGCAATCTGGCTAGCCGCTCTGCACCTGTTGCGGCGGCCCCGACTGCGGGCTCTGCATCTGGTCTTGCGTCAGGGCAACCCGCTGCTCCTGTGGCTGCTCCTGTAGCAGCTCCTGCGGCTGCCACTGCTGGCAAGCCCGCTGCTTCTGCTCCGGCTCCGGCCACACAAACACCGGCCAATGCAACCGCCCCTGCGGGTCAGGCATCTCAGCCCGCCGCTGGTTTGCCCCCCGTGCGCGGTACTGCGGCCCCTGCTGCTAGTGTTTCTACCCCGGCAACTTCGGCTCCGGCTGCACCGGCTCAAACTGCTGCTGTGCCCCCGGCTGGCGAAACTCCGGCTGGGCAGCACAAGCTCATCATTACTGCTACCGAAGAATGCTGGATCCATTCCAGCGCTGATAAAACCGATACCCGCCAGTTTTCGCTGCGCAAGGGCGACACCTTTGCCCTTACGTTCAGCAAAAGCTTGGAATTGAAGCTCGGCAATGCTGGCGGTGTGCGGTTGAGGTATGATGGTGAAGAGCTGCCCCAAGCAGGGCAGAGCGGTCAGGTGCGTAACCTGACGTTTCCCCCAGCGGACAGGCAATGACCGAATGGGCAGATCACGCGCTTGTGCTGCGCATTGGGCACTTTCGCGAATCAGATCTGTGGCTGAAAATGCTTTGTCGCAAACACGGCCTGCTGACGTTGTTCGCCTTTGGCGGCAGCCGCAGCAGGCGTCGTTTTTGCGGCTGCCTCGATGTGCTCAACAGCCTGCACTGCCGGGTTAAAGCATCGGGACGCGGCGGATTTCTTAATCTGGAAGAAGCCGTGCTGCTGGGCGGGCCGCAAAGCTTGCGGCGCAATTGGCGGCGCATGGGGCTGGCTGCCAACTGCCTACGTTTTGTTGAGGCCCTTGGCGTCAACAACGAGGGCGCGGACGAGGCCTTTTTGCTGGTTGAAGACCTGCGCAAAACCTTGGAAGAAGCAGATAACGTGCCCTCGTTACTACCGCTTTTTTTCAGGCTGCGCTTTGCTGGTGTGCTTGGTTTTGCGCCAGATTTGGGCAAGTGCGGCACATGCGGCACAGAGTTAACAGGCTCTGCGCAGTTTGTGGTTGACGAGGCCCAGCTGCGCTGTCCTTCATGCCGGGCAGTGGCGGGGCCAGCGCGGTACGGCGTGGAATTGGGCGGCGGTGCACTTGACCTTTTGCGTCATGTGCAGCAAGAATTTCCATCCAGTTGGCATGCGGAAGAACTGCCTGCGGCAGACCGACGTGCCTGTGCCAAGGTAATTGATGGATTTGTGCAATATCACTTGGGCCTGTCGTGGGAAGGGGGATACTTTCGCCACGTTTGAGCGCACAAGCGCCATGTATTTTGGGCTCAGGGTTTGGGATGGATCAGGGGCGGCGGTTTGAGCAAATGCCGCGCGTATGCGTCTGAGAAAGGCTACGAACAAAGGACAGCGCATGTATTTTCAGGATGTCATATTAACTTTGCAGAACTACTGGGCCAACCAGGGTTGCGTTATTGAACAGCCTTCGGGTGTGGAATGCGGGGCCGGTACGTTCAACCCCAACACGTTTTTGAGGGTTATTGGGCCGGAACCGTGGAGCGTTGCCTATGTGGAGCCCTCGCGCCGTCCTACGGATGGCCGCTACGGCGAAAATCCCAACCGCCTGCAACGGTATTTTCAGTTTCAGGTTATCATGAAGCCCTCGCCGGACAACGTGCAGGATCTTTACTTGCAAAGTCTCAACGCGCTGGGCATCAACCCCGCGCAGCACGACATCCGCTTTGTGGAAGACGACTGGGAATCCCCCACGCTTGGCGCTTGGGGCCTTGGCTGGGAAGTTTGGCTCAATGGCATGGAAGTGAGCCAGTTTACCTATTTCCAGCAGGTGGGCGGTATTGACCTTTCGCCTATCAGCGTAGAGCTGACCTACGGCCTCGAACGCCTCACCATGTATCTGCAAGGTGTGGAATCTGTTTACGATCTGGCTTGGAATAAAAACGTCACCTACGGCCACATCTATCATCAGAATGAAGTGGAGCAGTCTCGCCACAATTTTGAGGCCAGCAATCCCGAAATGCTGTTGCGGCATTTCAGCGATTTTGAAGGCCAGTGCAAGGCCCTGCTAGAGCAGGGGCTGCCGTGGCCTGCCTATGATTACTGCCTCAAGTGCTCTCATACCTTCAACCTTCTGGACGCCCGCGGAGCCATCTCCATCACCGAGCGCACCGGCTATATCGGCAGGGTGCGCGCCCTTGCGGCTGGTGTGGCGCGACTGTATGCGGCCCAGCGTGAAGAACTGGGCTATCCCATGCTCAAAAAGGATGCGAGGTAAGCCGTGGCGACCTTTGTGCTTGAAATCGGCAGCGAAGAGTTGCCCTCCCGTTTTTTGGCCCCGGAAGAAAGTGAGCTTGCCTCCCGGTTTAACGGCGCATTAGGCGAAGCCGGTCTTGAACACGGCACTGTGCGCGTAATGAGCACGCCGCGCCGCGCTGTGGTGATCATTGAAGACCTCAACCCCGTGCAGGTGGAGAGGGAAGAAGTGGTTTCTGGCCCCCCCGTGCGTGTGGCCTACGATGCCGAGGGCAAGCCCACCAAGGCGCTTGAAGGTTTTGTGCGCACCAATGCCTGCGCGCTCGAAGACGTGTTTCGCGTAGAAACTGACAAGGGCGAGTATGTGGCCGTGCGCAAGCGCACTGGCGGCGCGGCGGCGGCTGACCTGCTGGCAGAAATCTGCCCCACGGTCATTACGGCGCTTTCGTTCCAGAAGCGCATGCGCTGGGGTGCGCATACCATCGCCTATGCCCGGCCACTGCGCTGGATTCTGGCCTTGCTCGACGATGCCGTGGTTCCCTTTACCGTTGGCCCCATGACCTCTGGCCGCGAAACCTGCGGACACCGCATCCACGGTGCTGGCCCCTTTGCGGTGGCCCATGCCAATGACTTTTTGGCAACCCTTGCCGGGCCTTGCGACATCACCATTGACCCGGCGCAGCGCCGCAGTGTCATTATTGATGGCGGCAATGCTCAGGCTGCCGCTGCTGGCGGCAAGGTACTGTGGAAGGACAGCCTGCTGGATGAAGTGCAGGGGCTTGTGGAACATCCCGTGCCGTTGCTGGCCGATTTTGACCCTGCCTATCTTGAAGTTCCGCGTCAGGTGCTGCTCACCAGCATGGAGAGCCACCAGAAGAGCTTTGGTATTGAAGGGGCCAACGGCGAGTTGCTGCCGCATTTTCTCACCGTGCTCAACATCACGCCCGAAGACATGGACGTGGTCAAGCGCGGCTGGGAACGGGTGCTGCGCGCCCGGCTTGAAGACGCCCGCTTTTTCTGGCAGGCCGATTTGCGCGAAACCTTTGACCGCTGGCTGCAAAAGCTCGATACGGTCATCTTTATCGGCGGTCTTGGCAGCATGGGTGACAAAACCCGTCGCCTTGAGGCCCTGTGCCGCTGGCTGGCAGAAAGCTGCGCCCCCAAGCTTGCCGACGATGCCGCGCGTGCCGGTCGCCTTTCCAAGGCTGATCTGGTAAGCGGGCTGGTGGGCGAGTTTGACACACTTCAGGGCATCATGGGCGGCATCTACGCTGGCCGCAAGGGCGAAAGCGCCGCCGTGGCCGACGCCTTGGGCGAGCAGTATCTGCCCGCCGGGCCGGATTCTCCGCTGCCCAAGAGTCTGGCTGGTGCGCTGCTTTCCATGGCTGACAAGGCCGATACCCTTGCGGGTTGCTTTGGTCTTGGCATGATTCCCACAGGTGCTGCCGACCCCAACGGCCTGCGGCGCTGTGCTCTGGGCATTATCCGCATCATGCTTGATTTTGGCCTTACCATTGATGTGCGGCAGTTTTTTGCCAAGGCGCAGCAGCTCTACGGCGACCGCCAGTGGAAGCTGGCCCCGCACGACGCCTTGGACAAGCTCATGGAATTTTTTGCTGCGCGCTTGCGCAACTATTTCATGAGCCAGGGGCAGGACACCCTGCTGGTGGACGCCGCCCTTGGCGCAGGGGCAGAAGACGTGAAGGACTGCGGCGCACGCCTTGCGGCTCTGGTGGCTTTTAGTCAGGCTACGGATTACGAGGCTGCGGTGCAGACCTTCAAGCGTGTGGCCAATATCCTGCGCAAGCAGGGACAAGCCGAGGAGCTCTCTGACCACTGGGATCCGGCCTTGCTGCGTGAAGACGCAGAAAAGGATCTGGCCGCCGTGCTGGAAGAAATGCTGCCCCGTCTTGATGCCCTGTGGGCTACACACGACCACACAGCCGCGTTGGCCTGCCTGAGCGATGTGCGCCCTGCGGTGGACGCTTTTTTTGCTGGTGTAATGGTAATGTGCGACGAGGCCGACCTGCGCCGCAACAGGCTGAGCATGCTGCACGGCCTTGGGTCACGCTTTGCACGTCTGGCTGATTTTTCGGCCTTGCAGATGTAGCATTCTTGTGTATTTTTGGGGGGCGCAGGGTGCGAGATTGTGCACCTTGCCCCCTGATTTGAAAAAAATATTTGATAAAATGGTACGATTGCTTGACAGCTAGTCGTGCTGGTGGTAGATACCCGTCTTCGCGACAACGCGCTAATTTTTGTTTTCATGGCTTGCGCGGGCAAGCCCAACATATGTGGAGGATTCAAAGTGGCCAACCATAAGTCAGCCCTCAAGCGTCACAAGCAGAGCTTGCAGCGGGCAGGCCGCAATCGCGCCGCCCGTACCCGCGTGAAGAATGCCATCAAGCAGGTTCGCGCCGCCATCCAGAACAACGAACAGGGTCAGGCCAGCGAAGCTCTGTCCAACGCCGCTTCCGTGCTTGCCAAGGCTGCCGGTAAGGGCGCCCTGCATTGGAAGAAAGTTGCACGCAAGATTTCGCGTCTGGCTCATGCCGTTAACGGCATCAGCGCTTAATAGTTTTTTTTCTGTCGGTTTGAGGCGTGCTTGCCCTAGGGGCAGCACTTTCCCTTACGGGAAGTTGTAAGTAAAATTTTTAAACAAGTTCGCAGACTTTTCAAAAAATATTTTGAAAAAAAGCTTGACGGCAACTGCGACTTGAGTTAAGTTCCTCTTCGTTGAACGCGCTCGTAGCTCAGCTGGATAGAGCAACAGGCTACGAACCTGTAGGTCAGGAGTTCGAATCTCTTCGGGCGCACCATTAAAATCAAGGGCTTACGGCTTAAAATGCTGTAAGCCTTTTTTTCGTTCCAACCGTAGTTCCAACCTCCACGACACATCACAGATTTTTAGCCAACCCGCCTAAGCAGTCTTTTTCTGTGTGACGTTATTGTCGCACCTGTTCCATCCCTCTTGCAGTCTATCCATATCCCCGCCATTAGCCATAACTGCCAAGTGCGCTATATGCCATGCGTGGCG
>CAYPRZ010000039.1:0-7927 GCA_964413315.1 uncultured Desulfovibrio sp.
TCTGCGGTCAGGGGCGAAACCCTGCCGGGGCGCAGATATTCAATGGTGGTGTTGAGGCTCACCACGCCGCAATCTTTGCCCGCATTGGCGGCAGAACCAAAGGCCACATCTGCAAGGGCAAATATGGCCCCGCCGTGGGCCATGCCCATGCCGTTTTTGTGGTTTTCTGTTATGGGCATGGTTACCTTGGCATACTCTGGCGTGGCTTCCACAATGTCCATATCAAGGTAACGCACGAGCTTATCGTGCTTTTTCACGTAGTTTTTCATTCATTCCCCACACTATTAAAAAAGGGCTGAAAGCCGAAACTTTCAGCCCAGATGTCATATTAATAAGGCTGTGGCAGGGTTAATCAACCTGCTGAATGCCATCCAGTTTCCAGTTGCCGCCTGTAACCGGGCGGATAAAGTGCCATACTTCGCGTGCGGAAGACGGTGTTTCCTGTGCCGGGGTTTCGCGCAGCAGCACGTCAAAGAACACCTGAGCGTACTGATCGTCGCCCTCGTTGGTCACACCCAGCAGCTGGGCATTGACCAGCAGAATTTCTGTGGTGCTGGGCTTGGGGTCGGCTGCCATCTGCTCGCGCACCGAATCTTGCACGGCCGTGGTGGTAAACTGCGAAATGTCGTTCATGTCGCGCTTGTCCCACGAGGCTTGCAGGCGGGTGTAGGCCATTTTGGCCCCACGCAGAAATTCATCGGCGTCAAAGCCGGGGGGCATGGGAATTTGCGGGCCGGGGGTTTCAGCTTGGTCAGCACCCTGACCACGCAGGGCATCCCAGCCATTGGCGGCATTGTCTTCACGCATCATGCCCGCTTGGGGCTGGGCCGCTTGCGCGTTTTGCGCACCTTCTGCACCGGCTGCCGCTTGCGCGGGCCTTTGCGAACCCCGAAAGGCGGCAAAAAGCTTAAGGCCTACAAAGATCACCAGACCAAAAAGCAGAATGTCCATAAAGCCGCCGCCGGAAAAGCCGTGGCCGCCAAACAGCGAACCTATGAGTGTGCCTGCCAGCAAACCGCCCATAAGACCGCCCATGCCGCCAAAAAGTCCGCCGGGGCGGCTGGCAGCGGGTGCGGGCTGGGCCTGAGGCTGGCTGGGGTTGGGCTTGCTTTGAAATGAGGGCTGCTGAGGACGCGGCGCAGGCGCGGGCGTACTCATGAAGGGTTTGCTGCCAAAAGAGCTGCCGCCGCCAAGGCGGGCCGCCAGTGCGTCATCAGTAAGGGTGAGCATGAGCGAACAGCAGAGCAGCACCAGAATCGACAAAAAAGCTTTTATTTGCATGAACATCTCCCATAAGGGCGGTGTTTGGTCATCTCCTTGATCGGCAGATTTGACCGGAATATACTTCTGTACAGACCTTACTTACTATAATCATTGTGCAGATTATGGCAAGTCGGCCCTTGCCGTGGAAGAGGCGTGCCTTTATAGCCCATGCCACTTTGCAATATTATTGCGCGGCAAGGCAAAAAAGGTGCGGTGCAGAAGCGGGTTGCATTATTTTTGCAGCGAGGTGAGACCGTCCAGAATTGTCCACGGGTTGGGTGGGCAGCCGGGAATAAACAGGTCAACGGGCAGCAGGCCGGTGACACCCTTGTTGCACTGATTGCTGCCGCGAAACAGCCCGCCAGAAATGGCGCACGCGCCTACAGCTACCACAATGCGCGGCTGTGGCATGGCCTTGTAGGTGTCCAGCATGGCAAGACGCATGTTTTCCGAAACAGGGCCAGTCACGGCAATGCCATCTGCATGGCGGGGCGAGGCCACAAAGTCGATGCCAAAGCGCCCAAGATCAAACACCAGAGTTGTCAGCACATTGCTGTCGGCCTCGCAGGCATTGCAGCCAGCGGCGCTGACCTGCCGCAGCTTGAGCGAACGGCGGAACAGTGAAAATTGCGGCGGGGTCGGCTGCTGCACATGGGGCTGACCGGGAACCACCAGCAGCCCCTCGCGGGTAAACGAAGCCATGCGGTGCTCGCCAGTAAAGGTAAATGCCCCCTTGGGGCAAACTGCCCTGCAAGCGCCGCAAAAAGTGCAGCGCCCCATGTCGAGTGTGGGGGTGCTGTCCTCGTTGCCAGCGGTGGGCAGCAGCGCGCCCGATGGGCAGGCCTCAAAACAGGCGCGGCATGTGCCGCACGAAACCGGGGCAAGCTGCGGGCGGCCCAGATAACGGGGCGAAAGCGCAGGCTGGCGGTTGGGGTAATCCAGCGTGCGGTATTGTTGGTGCAGGCGTTCCTTGATGATGCGCAGCATGTCAAAGCCTCACAGGTCGTATCCGCAATACGAGAGGTTGAAACTCTTGTTGCAGAGCGGGAAGTCGGAAATCTGGTTGCCGCGCAGCGCCATGGCTAGCCCCGGCCAGTTATGGAACGAGGGATCAATGACCTTGTAGGCCAAAAAGCCGCCGTCAGGCCCGGTAACGGCCACGTGGCAGATTTCGCCGCGCCAACCTTCAACCTGAGACACGGCAAGAGTGTCGGCCGGCAGGGCGTTGGCCTCCAGCGGTGCTGGGGGTTCGGCTAACGCGGGGATACTGGCAAGGGTGGCAAGGTCGGCCTCAAGTAGGCGCAGTGAATCGTCAATTTCGTTACTGCGCACAAGGGTGCGGGCCAGCACATCGCCCGAATTTTCCACACGCGGGGAGCAATCGCGGTTTGGCAGGTCTGCCAGCGGGTAGTGAAAACGCGCGTCCACCTTGAGGCCGCTGGCGCGCGCGGGTATGCCCACAAGGCCGAGGTTCTGCGCAGTTTCTCTGCTCACAACTCCTGTGTCGGTGAGGCGTTCAAGCACACTTTGGGTGTGCAGCATCACGTCCACAGCGCCGCGCACGTCACGCCCGGCGGCCTTGATGCGGGCCAGCATATCTGCGCATTCGTCGGTATTGAGGTCGTATGCCGTGCCGCCAAAGCGCAACAATCCTCGGCCAAAACGGTTGCCACACAGGCAGGCCGTGGTGTTGAGAAAATCGCCGCGAATACGGCCATTCCACGATGCGGTGGGTAAAAAGCCTGTGTCGCCCGCAATGGCCCCAAGGTCGCCCGCGTGGTTGGCAAGACGTTCAAGCTCTAGGCCCACGCGGCGCAGCCGTTGGGCACGCGGCGCAACTACACATCCGGCAAGGCGTTCAAGCAGCACGCAGTGGGCTGTGGCATGGCCCACGGTGGTGTCGCCAGCGGCGCATTCCAACAGCGGCAGACAGCGGGCGAGCGGGCCGTGGATCAGCATGTCTTCGATGCCCCGGTGCTGGTAACCCAGCGCGATCTCCAGATGCATGACGTTTTCGCCATGGCATTGAAAGCGAAAATGACCGGGTTCGATCACGCCCGCGTGCACGGGACCAACGGCGACCTCATGCACTTCTTCGCCTTCAATTGTAAAGAAGGCATAGGGTTTTGGCTTGTCAGCCGGGGCTGCGGCAAGAGAGCCGCCCTCGGCTGCCGTTCTGGCGTATGCTTCGGCTGCGTCGGGAATGCGGCGTACGCTTTTGAGCCAAGGATGCCCCACGGGTTCGATGTCCAACTGCTCATAAATTTCGCGTTCAAATAGATGGGCCTGCGGTGTTGTGGGCGTCATGGAAGGGTAGAATTGCAGGGGCTCGGTGCGCAGCGTGGCAAGATAGTGCGAGCTGTCTTGCGCAAGCACACAGCACAGACCCGCAGGGGCGTTTTTTTCTGATGACTGCGGCAGACCAAACAGGGCCAGCAGCCGCCAGCCTTCGGCAATATAACGGCGCACAAAATCGCCCATTTCTTCAACAGAAACCGGGGGCATGCCCGTAAGCGGCACGGTATCGCGGTAATCGAATAGCATCGGCCCTCTCACCGTTAGCGGCGCAAAACCCGTTGAGGGCCTTGCCAACAGCCTTTGGCGCTACGCGCCTATGAGCGCAGCGGCGCGGTTAAGAAAATTCCACAGCCAGTCGGGAATCCACACACCCAGTGTCAGCACCCCCAGCCCAAGGGCCAGCGGCGGCAGAATGCTCAGGGGCGGTTCAGAATTTGAAGGCGGCAGATCCACTGGGCGGTTGCCCTGCACCATGCGCAGCACCGACACTGAAAGACCCACAAAGATTATGGCCAGCAACACCAAATATCCGGCAGAAAGCCAAGGCAGGTCAGCGGCCAGCATGCCTTTGAAGATCAGCAGCTCACTCACAAATGTACCAAAGGGCGGCGAACCGGCTACGGCCAGAAAGCCAGCAGTCCATAGCGCTGCCGTGGCAGGCATGGTCCAGCGCATGCCGTGCACATCGTAGCTGGAATAGGTGTGGTAGCGGGCCAAGATATTGCCCGACAGCAAAAAGAGCATGCACTTGGTGAGCGAGTGGCACACGGCGTGCAACATGGCACCGGGCACGGCAACGCCGCCCACGCCAATGCCAAGAGCCAGAATGCCCATGTGCTCAACGCTCGAATAAGCCAGCATGCGCTTGTAATGCCCCTGCCCCACAATAAAGATGGCGGCGATCAGCAGTGACAGCAGGCCAAAAAACATGAGCATGCCGCCCGATAGCCCGCCAAGCCCCGCAGCCAGCATAATCTGATGGCCGCGCAGCATGCCCAGCATGGCACAGTTGAGCAGCGCGCCCGAAAGCAGGGCCGAAACGAGCGAGGGGGCCTGACTGTGCGCGTCGGGTAGCCAGTTGTGCAGGGGGGCAAGGCCCATCTTTGTGCCGTAGCCCACCAGCAGAAAAACAAAGGCCGCCTTGAGCCATGTGGGCTCGGCAAGGGCTGCGTTGCGCACAAACCAGCCCACCTGATCCATGCCTTCGGCTGCGCCCTTGGTTCCTTCTGCCCCGTGAAAAGCCACAGAAAGCAGAATGTTGCCCAGCAGAGCAAGGGCAATACCCACAGAGCATATGATCAGGTATTTCCACGTTGCTTCAAGCGAACTCTTGTGCCGGTGAAAATAGATGAGCTGCGCGCTTGAAAGGGTGGTGGCCTCTATGCCCACCCACTGCGCACCCATGTGCGGCGTAATGGTAACAAGCGTCATGGCGCTGAGAAAAAAGCACAGGCAGGCGGTAAATCGGCGTTCCGGCGCGTTGGTAAAACGCCCGTGGTCCAGAATATTGGTGTGCACGCCAATGCGTTCTTCTTCGCGCAGGTAGTGCACGGCGTAGAACGAGGCAGCCAGAAACAGCAGGCTTGCCAGCATGAGAAAAAGCACGCCCAAGGCATCGGGGGCCAGCAAACCGTTTAGCTCGGCGGGGGTTTCGCCCCGGCCAATGCGCACGGCAATCATGGCTGCAAGAACAGTATGCGCCAGAGCCGTAAGGGGCAGCCCCACGCGGCAGACCACGGCGCGGCCCCACAGCAGCATGATGCAAGCCGCACATAGGGGAATGAGAATAAGCGCTGTGAGCATGGGGTTTTCCTAATCTCGAAGGCTGCGGAACCGGGCCACGTCAATGGAGGCAAAGGAATCGCTGATGTAGTTGATGGCAATGCCCATAACAAATACTGCCACAAAAACGTCCAGCAGTAGGGCCAGCTCAAACCACACCGTGCCGGTAGTCATGAGCGGCACACCCAACAGAAAGATGCCGTTTTCCGCCACCAGATAGCCAATTACCTGAGTAATGGCCTTGATGCGGCCCACAATAAGAATCAGCCCGCAAAACAGCGTGGCAAGGCCCGTGGGCAGCAGCAGCGTTGGGAAGAGCCCCAGCGGCATAACCAGCTTGCTCTCAAGCCAGATGGAAAAAATCAGACCAGCCATGCCGGCCAGCACTCCCAAGCCCACCCTGCGGGCAGGGCATACAAGGGCATCAGCGGGTAGCCTTTTTTGCGTGCGCCACAGCATGCCGGGCAGCAGTATGCTCTTGATAAGCAGCACCGCTCCCGCCAGCAAGGCGTGGTCGAGGCTCAGCAGCAGGGCCGCCAGCAGCAGGCCTTGCAGGGCGGTGAGACGGGTCATACCCGGTACGCGCCGCGTGGCCAGCAGCAAAAAATTGCTCAATACAAGTAAAAACAAACAGGATTGTAAGAGCGTGGTCATGGCTACCTCGCCTGAGTGAGAATAAGCGTCAGCATACCCATGATCGCCGCAGCGCCCAGCAGGTAGGCCACGCGTTCCATGCGCAAGCGCGCCATAACCGATTCTACAATGCCAACCACCACGGCCAGCAGCAGCACGATGCCCACGCGCAAGCCCATTTGCTGCCACACGTGGAGCGCGGGGGTTATAAGGCCCGCAATCAGGGCGGCAAAAAACCACAGCTTAAGGGCTGCGCCGTATACAATCAGGGCCATGTTGGGGCCGGAATGGTCGAGCACCATGACCTCATGAATCATGGTAAGCTCTAGGTGCGTGTTGGGGTCGTCCACCGGGATACGGCAGTTTTCCACCAGGAGCAGAATAAAAAAGATCACGGGCAGAAGCAGCAGTTCGCCCTTGCCTGTCAGCCACGCTCCGGCGGTTTGCCCACCAACCATGGTTGAAAGGCTGAATGCCGTGTCCGTGCCGTGCCCAAGCCCCAGACACAGGCTGGTAAGCACCATAAGCGCCAGAAAAAATACCGGTTCCGCTAGGGCAGAAAAGGTAGCCTCGCGGCTTGCGCCCATACCTTCAAAGGCAGAGCCCGTATCCAGCGCACCAAGCATGATGGCAAAACGCCCCACGCCCAGCAGGTATGCGGCCAGCACAAAGTCGCCCGCAAATGCCAGCGGTGAAACAGCGCCCCCCATCGGCAGCAGGGCCAGCGCGCAAAGGGTGGCCGCCAGCGCCACAGATGGAGCCACGGCAAATGTCCAAGTGGATGTGCGGCTGATAACCTCGCCCTTGCGCAGCAGCTTGGCGATGTCATAGTAGGTTTGCAGCACTGGCTTGCCGTGGCGGCCAGCAAACTTGGCCTTTACCCGGTTGATGATGCCGGGCAGCAGGGGGGCCAGTATCAGCGCAAGGGCAAACTGAACCAGATAGCCGACAAGTTCGGCATTCATGAGCGCAGCCCCCACACAAGCAGGCCCACAACGGTGGCCAGAATGTAAAGAATGTAGAGATGAATCTTGCCGTGCTGGATAACCTTGCAGGTATTGCAGATGCTTTCTACTGCCGAAAAAAGCGGAGCAAAAAGGCCGCTGCGCAGACGGTCGGGCGCGGTGACGCTCAGTTGGCCACCCTTGGAAAAAAGTCCTTCATCCATCTGCAACCGGGTTTTAAGCCCCATGACATGGGCAAAAATCTTGGCCGTAGGTTCTGAAAATCCCGCATCAGTGTACTGAATTCGGGCAGACCCGCCCTGAAAACCGCAGCCCCAAGTTGGCATGGATTCCACAAAGCGTTTTTTGAGCAGACAGCGGCGCACAAACAGAATTACCAGCGCCAGGCCAAGACCGGCCCCGCCTATTTTTGCCACAGCGGCAAGGCTTGTATGCGCTTGGGCCAGACCAGCCACGCCCGCCTGTTGCATGGGCTGCGGCACGGGCAGGGCGCTTTGCGCGGCCCCGGCGGCCAGATCAAAAACCCAAGGGGCGGCAAGGCCGCCAGCAAGACAGGCCGCGGCGGGCAGAGCAAGAGGCCAAAGCGTGCGCCACGAAAGGGAGTGCGCGCTGGCTGCCTGAAGTGAGCGCGGCTCACCCAAAAAGGCAATGCCGTATGCCTTGGCATACAGGGCGGCGGCAATGCCGCTGATACAGGCAATGCCCGCCAGCGCCAGCAGTAGGCCCACCTGCCGTTCCACTCCAACAAGGGCGGGGGCGTCCAGCAGCGAAAGGGCAAGCACCAGCTCACCCGTAAATCCGTTAAAGGGCGGCAGACAGGCTATGGCCGCAGCTCCCACGCCAAACAAAACGCCCAGCAGGGGCAGGCGTTTTTGTAAGCCGCCCAGATACTGCATGCGCACGGTTCCTGTGGCGTGCAGCACTTCGCCCGCGCACAAAAACAGCAGTCCCTTGAAGGCCGAATGGTTGAGCATGTGCAGCAGCGC
>CAYPRZ010000039.1:8027-17421 GCA_964413315.1 uncultured Desulfovibrio sp.
CGGATTAATCCGTAAAAACCGGCGTTGATCATGGCACCAGAAAGCAGGGCGGAAACATGGATGGGAGCGGCAGGGTACACCTCTGGCAGCCATACATGCAGGGGGGCTAGACCCACCTTGGCCCCAAAGCCAGCCACAGCCAGCACAAACAGCGCCGTGAGCAGACCGGGGCCAGCAGTGCCCATCTGGTCAAGAGCGCGGGCCAGCACAGTGCCGCCTTGCAGGGCATCAAGCGAGGTATCGCCTGTGGTTTGCCACAGCAGGGTAAAGAAGGCCATAAGGGCCACAGCGCCCAGATGCGCAGACACAAGGTATACCCACGAGGCATCGCGCACCTTGCTGTCGCCGTCATTGAAATCAATAAGAAAAAAGGGTGCCAGCGACATTATTTCCCACGCCAGCATAAACAGCACGGCATCGCGGGCGGTCATCACAAGGGCAAGGCCAATAAGCAGCATATGAAAAAAGAACCAGTGCGCCCCAAAATTGTGGCGTTCTGGTTCTTCGTGCCGCAGGGCAATGCCCCCAGTTGCTGCGCATACAAGGCCCAGCCCAAAAACTGGCAACAAAAACAGGCGGCTCAAGGCATCCATGCCCAATGCGCACGCGCCCACGGGCAGCGCCAGAGGCAGCCGCAGACTTTCGTACCCAGCCCATGGGCCGGAGGCAACGGCGCACAGGCCGGTCAGGCAGCCCGCAAAAGCACCCAAAACACCAATCATGCTGGCCGCGCGTCCGGTTGCCTTTGAGGGCGGGCGCACGGCCAACATGGCGCACAAGGCAGCCGTAGCCGCCAAAATGCCGATGGCCGTGATAAACAGAAACATGGTTGCCAGAATGCCTACGCCATGCCGTTTTTCAGTTGCTGGTCAAAGTAGGCGATGGTTTTGACCAGACCGTCTTCAAGAGCAACCTTTGGTTCCCAGCCAAGCTTTTCACGCGCCAGAGTAATATCGGGCTTGCGCTGCTTGGGATCGTCGCCGGGCAGGGGTTCGTAAGAAATCACCGACTTGCTGCCGGTCATTTCCACAACCTTTTCGGCCAGTTCTCTAATGGTGAATTCGCCGGGGTTGCCCATGTTCATGGGGCCGATAAAGTCAACGGGCGAGGCCATGAAGCGGATCATGCATTCCACAAGGTCATCCACATAGCAGAACGAGCGGGTCTGCGAGCCGTCGCCATAAATGGTGATGGGCTGGCCCTTGAGCGCCTGAATGATGAAGTTTGACACCACGCGGCCATCGTTGGGATGCATCTTGGGCCCGTAGGTATTGAAGATGCGGCCAACCTTGATGGGCAGATCACCCTGACGCCAGTAGGCAAAGAACAGGGCTTCGGCACAGCGCTTGCCTTCGTCGTAGCACGAGCGGATGCCGTTGGGGTTCACATGGCCCCAGTAGCTTTCTGGCTGCGGATGTATCTCTGGGTCGCCGTACACTTCACTTGTAGAAGCCTGATAAATGCGCGCACCAAGTCTTTTGGCCAGACCCAGCATGTTGATGGCACCGTGCACGCAGGTCTTTATGGTCTGCACCGGGTCGTGCTGATAATGTATGGGCGAGGCCGGGCAGGCCAGATTGTAAATTTCATCCACCTCAACATAGAGGGGAAAGGTCACGTCGTGGCGGATAAGCTCAAACCTGCGGTTGTCCATGAACGCTTCCACGTTGGCGCGGGCGCTGGAAAAAAAGTTGTCCACGCAGAGCACTTCGTGCCCTTCGTTGAGCAGACGTTCGCACAGATGTGAGCCCAAAAAGCCGGAACCGCCGGTAACCAGAATGCGTTTGCGGAGATGCATGATTCCCCCGAAATAAAAGTATAGGAAGCCGGTATAAATCCGGCAAATCCTCCAAAGCATAGCCCCATTGTTCGGGCTTTGCAATGGTGACCAGCCATGCAAACATAACCGCAGCAAAGTTGGTTCTTGCAATACGCCCATGCCCGTTGCTATGTATCGGCGCGAGGTAAACCATGTCGAAAAAAGCAACCGTCCGTATTGATCCCCTTACCCTTGCTTTGCCTCCCGTGGGGGTAGACAGCCATGCCCATCTGGACGGGCAGGAATTTGACGCAGACAGGGATGCCGTGCTTGAGCGCGCCCACGCGGCGGGCATTGCCCAGATAGGCAACGTTTTTTTGGGGCCGGACGACTATCACGCGCGGCGAGGGCTTTTTGATGCCCAGCCCGACGTATTTTTTATCATGGGTATTCACCCTTGCGATGGGCAAAACTGCACGCAGCAAAGGCTGGATGCCATGCGCGCCGCCTTTGCCGCCGACACGCGGCTTATGGCCGTGGGCGAGATAGGGCTTGATTTTTACTGGCCTGATTGCCCCAGAGAAATTCAGTATCAGGCACTGCGCGATCAGCTTGCGCTGGCGCGGGCCGTGCAGCGCCCTGTGGTCATCCACTGCCGCGAGGCAGAGGAAGAAACCCTCATGACCCTTGAGGCCGAGGGTTTTGCCGGGTATCCGCTGTTGTGGCACTGCTTTGGGCAGGGGCCGGAGACAGCCCGGCGCATTTTGCGCAACGGCTGGCATATTTCTGTGCCCGGCCCTGTCACCTACAAGGCCAACGAGGCCCTGCGCGAGGCCGTGGCGCTCATACCTGCCGACCGTCTGCTGCTGGAAACAGACGCCCCCTATCTTGCGCCCCTGCCGTGGCGCGGCAAGCGCAACGAACCCGCCTATACCGTGTTTACCGTGCGGGCCATGGCCGAAGCGCGGGGCGAAAATCCAGAAGATTTGTGGCGCACCTGCGGCAACAATGCCCGGCGTTTTTTCGGCATTTCTCCTACAGAGTAGAAGATTTGTGGGCGCTTGGCGGATAGTGGCGTCTGGGTCTGTTCTTGTGTCCACATGGCGGAAGTGATACCATACCCAAAGCCACTCGGAACGGTGGCTTGAAGGTGTTTTTTTATAAATACTTCCGGGTTGATCCGTGCTTTTGTCCTGCCCTGCGCAGGGCGGCGGCATGGCAGCCTTGGCACGTCCTTTATAGCGCCAGCGCAAGCTGTTTGCCCAAATTTTAAGGAGATTCCATGTCGGATCTGCGTACCCCCCTCACCGCCTGGCACGAGGCGCATGGCGCAAAAATGGCCCCCTTTGCCGGGTGGCTTATGCCCATTCAGTACGAGGGTATTATTGTAGAGCACCAGCACACTCGCCAGCATGCGGGCCTTTTTGATATTTGCCACATGGGCGAATTTCTTATTTCCGGCCCCGGCGCGGATGAAGCCCTGAGCAAGGCCGTGAGCCACAACCTCCAGACTCTCGCCCCCGGCAAGTGCCGTTACGGCTTTTTGCTCAACGACAAGGGCGGCGTGCTCGACGACGGCATCATCTACCGCTTTGGCCCCGATTCCTTTATGGCTGTGGTCAACGCCGCCTGCGCCGCAAACGATTTTGCCGTGCTGCGCTCGCGCCTGCCAGAAAGCGTCAAGATGGTCGACATCTCTGCCGATACGGGCAAGATCGACCTTCAGGGACCGGAATCGCTGGACGTGCTTGAAAAACTGCTTGGCCAGAACTTCCATGATCTCGGCTATTTCAATTTTCGTGAAACCACATGGCAGGGCGCGCCCCTGTTGGTGAGCCGCACCGGTTACACTGGCGAGCTGGGCTATGAACTGTACATTGCCTCTTCTGAAACCGAGGCTTTCTGGAATGCCCTGCTGGCCGACGAACGCGTAAAGCCCATTGGCCTTGGCGCGCGCGATACCCTGCGTCTTGAAGCTGGCTTGCCCCTGTACGGCCACGATCTTGACGAAAATCACAGCCCCGCCGAAGCTGGCATGGGCCGCATGATGACCAGCACCGCCGACTATGTGGGCCGCGAAGGCGCACAGAAAATCGCCGAAGTGCTGGTTCCCCTGCGTATAGATGGCCGCCGCGCCGCACGCCATGGTGATGTGGTGGCCGCTGCCGATGGAACCGAAGTTGGCCATGTGACCAGCGGTTCGTTTGCACCCTCGCTGGGCTATGTTATTGCCTTTGCTTGGGTATCTGCCGCCCACGCCGCTGACGAAAATTTTGTGGTACGCGCTGCAAGAACAGAGCTGCCCGCCACAAGGGTTGAAGCGCCGTTTTACACTGAGGGAACAGCACGCAAAAAGCTTGCCTGATCTGGTCGTTGTCTTGGCGGGTATCCCCCGCCCCCGGACGGCGAAATTTTATAACGATTGAACCCATTTTTTCAGGAGTTTGCACATGTCCACCAATCCTGCCGATATTTTGTACAGCACCAGCCACGAATGGGCGCGTATTGAGGGTGACGAGGCCGTAATCGGCATCACCAACTTTGCTCAGGAATCGCTTGGCGACATCACCTACGTAGAATTGCCCCCCGTGGGCGACCAGCTTGCTGAAGACAAAGAATTCGGCTCGGTGGAGTCGGTGAAGGCCGCCAGCGACCTTATTTCGCCCGTGGCTGGCGAGGTGATCGCCGTCAACGAAGCTCTGGAAAACACCCCGGAACTTTGCAACAGCGATCCCTTTGGCGAGGGCTGGATTGTGCGCGTCAAGCTGGCCCACAAGCCTGCCGGTCTTTTGGATGCGGCGGCTTATGAGGCGCATTGCGCCACTGAGAAACATTAAACAGGCATGCGTGTCTTTTCGCTTCCGGCTGCGTCAGACAATTTTTTTATTTCGGTCGAGTACCTAAGAGTACACTCCCTGCATAAAAAAATAGTCTTCCTTGCCGGAACCGAAAATCCACGGCATGCCTTTTGACACGGGTAGTGCAGTTTAACCACGTTACCCATGTATGATTTTGGGCTGACTGTGCGGTTGCAGCATTCTGCACCACAAGCATAACAGCCTGAAATTCTTTATTCGCACCGGCTGGAGCAGCGTCGTACAACGGCGGGCTCCAGCCGGAGTCCCTTTCACAGCGGCTGCCGTCGCACAAGCGCTACAACGTGTCCGGCGGCAAGGAGCTAGTATGCCATACATTCCCCATACGCCGGAAGAGTTGCATGAAATGCTCTCCGTAGTTGGCGTGCGCAGTCTGGATGAGCTTTTTTCCGACATCCCTTCCAGCATGCGTCCCCAGAGCTTTGATCTGCCCAAGGGCCAGAGCGAAGCCGCCGTCTGCGGATATTTTGAAGAGCTGGCAGCCAAAAACTGCCCCGGTCATGTTTCCTTTCTGGGCGCTGGTTTTTACAACCACGATATTCCCAAGGCTGTGGATGCCCTTTCTGGCCGCAGCGAATTTTATACCGCCTACACGCCTTATCAGGCCGAATGCTCGCAGGGCACGCTTCAGGCCATTTTTGAATTTCAGACTGCGGTCAGCCGTCTGATGGAAATGGACTGCGGCAATGCCTCGGTTTACGATGGCGGAACCGCCATTTTTGAAGCCGCCATGATGGCCGTGCGTGCCACCCGCCGCCGTGTGCTGGTGGTGGACGAAGCCGTTAATCCCATCTGGCGCGACATGCTTGCCGCCTACACCTCAAGCCTCGACCTTGAAATCAAGACCGTGCCCCAGCAAAACGGTTGCAGCGACATGGACGCCCTTATGGCCGCCGTGGACAACACCTGCGCTGCCGTTATGGTGCAGAACCCCAACTTCTTTGGTGCTGTGGCCGACTACACTGCCCTGTTCGCCAAGGCCCGCTCGCAAAAGGCCTTTGGCGTCATCTCTGTGTACCCGGTCATGCAGTCTGTGCTCAAAACCCCCGGCGAAATGGGCGCTGACGTGGCCGTGGCCGAGGGCCAGAGCTTGGGCATGAACCTCTCGTTCGGCGGTCCCTACCTTGGCCTCATGACCTGCCGCAAAGAGCACATCCGCCAGTTCCCCGGCCGCATTGTGGGCCGCACCACCGATGTGGATGGCAAAACCGGCTATGTGCTTACCCTTCAGGCCCGCGAGCAGCACATCCGCCGCGCCAAGGCCACCTCGAACATCTGCTCCAATCAGGCACTCTGCGCCTTGCGTTCGCTCATCCACATGAGCCTGCTTGGCCCCGAAGGCCTCGCCCGCGTGGCAGAAAACAACATGGCCCTTGCCCGCTATGCCGTTGAGCGCCTTACCGCCATCAAGGGCGTGGAGCTGCTCAACAACGCTCCCTATGGCTCAGAAGTGGCCCTGCGCCTGCCCAAGCCCGCCGCAGAGGTGGTAAAGGCCATGACGCCCAAGGGCGTTGTGCCCGGCTATCCGCTGGGCAAGCACTATCCCGGTATGGAAAATGTGCTGCTGCTCTCGTGCACCGAGGCCAACAACCGCACCCAGATAGACAAGCTGGCCGAAATCATGGGATGTCTTCTGTGAAAACCATTTTCGCCAAATCCGTGTCTGGGCGCACCGCCTACTGCCTGAACAGCGACGCCCCCAAGGCCTCGGCCATGCTGCCCGCAGACCTGCTGCGCAAAAACGCACCCCGTCTGCCCGAATGCTCCGAGCTTGAAGTGGTGCGCCACTTTACCCAGCTTTCGCAGCTCAACTACAGCGTGGACGCCAATTTCTATCCCCTTGGCTCCTGCACCATGAAGTACAACCCCAAGTTTATGGAATACGTGGCGGCGCTGCCGGGCTTTACCCGTCTGCACCCCATGATGGCCCAGCTTGAGGGCGGTGCGGATTGCGCACAGGGCGCTCTGCAATGCCTGTACGAAGCCGAAAACCTGCTCTGCGAGCTCACGGGCATGAAGGCCTTTACCTTTCAGCCCATGGCCGGGGCCAACGGCGAATTCACGGGCGTTAAGCTCATTGCCGCCTACCACGCGGCCAAGGGCCGCAACCGCAAAAAAATGCTCATCCCCGATGCGGCGCACGGCACCAACCCTGCCTCTGCGGCCCTTGCCGGGTTTGATACCATCAATATCGAATCGCGTGACGGCATGGTGGACCCTGAAGCCATCGTGGCTGTCATTGCAGAGCACGGCGAAGACGTGGCGGGCCTCATGATGACCTGCCCCAACACCCTTGGCCTCATGGAAGTGCACCTGCCCCGCATCGTGGCCGAGCTGCGCAAGGTCGATGCCCTGCTGTACTATGACGGCGCCAACATGAACGCCATCATGGGCAAAATGCGCATGGGCGATGTGGGCTTTGACGTGGTGCACCTCAACGTGCACAAAACCCTTGCCACCCCCCACGGTGGCGGCGGCCCCGGCGCTGGCCCTGTGGGCGTTACCGACCGGCTTATGCCCTTTATGCCCGCTCCGCGCGTGGCCAAGCATCCCGATGGCCGCTTCTACCTCGATTACAACCTGCCGCAGAGCATCGGCCCCATCGGCCCCTTCTATGGCAGCTTTGGCGTGGTAATCAAAGCCTTGGCCTACATGCTGCGCCTCGGTGGCGAGGGCCTCACCCGCGCCTCTGAATACGCCGTGCTCAACGCCAACTACCTCAAGAAAAAGCTTGAGAACGTGCTGGAAATTCCCTTCAAGGACCGTTTCTGCGCACACGAATTCGTGGCTTCCGCACCCGAAGGCCTGCGTGCTCTGGATATTGCCAAGGCTCTGTTGCAGCGCGGCATCCACGCGCCCACCATCTATTTTCCGCTTATCGTGCACGAGTGCCTCATGGCCGAGCCCACGGAAACGGAAGACAAGGCAACCCTTGATGGCTACGTTGAAGCCCTTCAGGAGATTATTCTCACCGGCAAGGCTGATCCGCAGTCCCTTCAGGACTTGCCCACCAACCTGCCTGTGCGCCGCTTGGATGAAACCGCTGCGGCACGCCAGATGGTGCTGACGGAAGATATGGGGTAGGTAAAAAATGATGGGGGAAGGGGGCCGAAGGCGCCCTTCCCCCGGAGCGTTGACAGCGTCAGCGCGACCAGAAATCAGGAGCAGGTCGCGGCTTTGCCGCGCCGTAGACGCCTGAATTCTGTGCCTTTCCGCCCGGCGGAAGTGACGCCATGGGCTACGCAAAGTTTGCGTAGCGAACTTTGTTTCAAAAGTAATTCAGGGGAGCTTTTTGAAAAAAGCTCCCCTTCCCCCAACCCCCATCCCCGCAAAAACTTTTATAACGGGCCTTGGCTTATGCTGAGGTTCGTTTTTTTTGTTTATATGGCCCTGCGGGCATGCTGTTTCGCCATCTGGCGAAGTTTGGGACGCCTTCCCGGCGTGGGGCAAAGGGGGCCTGTTAGGGGCTGTGCCCCTCCTTGGCCCCCTCTGCACTCCCCCCGGAGCACCCCCTAAGAGAGTTTTCAGCTTCCGCAAAACGGCGAGGGCACGCGTCTTGTGCTGCGGGAGCTTCCTTCCCTCGCTACGCTCGCTCAGGTGATCTCCCTCCGCGACGCGTAAATGCCAGAAAACGCTTGCGCCTTGTCTGGGTTTCCGTTTCAGCCAACAATCATGGCTCATATAATGGCTGCGGCTATCGCTTTGGCCTTAAGAGCTAGTTTTATCCTGTCTTGATGATGCCGACAAAATGCGAGTCACGGAAACCCAGACCTTCATCAGAAGCGGGTCGTGACGTTGCCTTCCTTAGACTCGCCGAAGCAGAGCGGAGGCGATGGGAGGTGTTGGGCGAATTTGCAAAATACGTATTTTTATGGCCTGACAAGGAAAAATCCAGTTTTTAAGCGCAGCGTATTTGAGCAAGTTCACGTTGAAATTGCTCTGGGGACTGCGCAAGCAGGCACTCGCCGTGGAGGCACAAGCGCAATTTATTTGCGCGGTTAAGTGCCGGAACAGGCGTGCTTTTGAACTTTGCAAATGAATTTCGCAAAGTTCATCTGTTCGCTTGTACGTGAGCATTAAAAACTGGATTTTGACGCCGTCAGGCCAAAAAAGCCGGGTTTGCGTAAATCAGCCTGACAGGCTCAACCAACCCCAAGGTATAACGCCGTATATTTCTACGCCATTTCTTCAACAACACCAGCAGCCAGCACACGGCCATCGCCATCATACACCGCAGCCACCTGACCGGGGGCCGTAGGAAACTGAGGCTCAGCAAGCTCTATGCGAAGGCACTCGCCTTCAACACATACTCTGGCAGGGCAAGGGCGCTGCCTGTGGCGCAAGCGCACAAGTAAACTGTCAGGCCATAGGTGCGGTGGCAAGGCAATATTAGCTAGCCCGGTCACACAGGTACGTATGCCAAGCAGTGCCCGTGGCCCAACCTCAAGCGTATTGCTGGCACTTTCCTTGGCAAGCACAAAAAGTGGCTCCGTATGTGCGATGCCAAGCCCCTTTCGCTGCCCCTCGGTATAGCGCCACAGCCCCTTGTGTTGGGCAATTTCCCGCAGGTTGCCCTGCGCGTCGCGCAAAAGAACAGGCCCCGGCCCCGGCGCAATTGTACCCGCCGCTTGCCAGCGGCGCTCCAAAAATGGCCGGTAGGCCTCGGCGGCAGACATGCCCGGCTGGGCAACCGGCGGGGCAAAACAGATGTCCTGACTTTCAGACGGCAGGGGCACGGCCAAACCCGCAGTAGCCACTA
>CAYPRZ010000040.1:0-5231 GCA_964413315.1 uncultured Desulfovibrio sp.
GACTTGGCGGGCTACTTCTATTTTTTCAATGTGCGAAAAATACCGTACGTTATCCTGCAATGCCGTTGGCTCCGTCGGCATAGTCAACTGGGCATAGTCAATCGAGATACTCAGTCGGGATTATCAATCGGGATCCTCAACGCTGCACTGGCCGCAATCAACCTTGTTGCGCCCGCTGTTCTTGGCTCGGTAAAGAGCCGTGTCGGCTACGCGGATCAGTTCTTCGCAAGCCTGTTGCCTGAAAATGGCACTGGCAGCATCAATGGCGGCAACGCCAATGCTGATGGTTACGTGCCCAAAGCCGCTTTTGCAGTGCGGAATACGCAGGTCAGCCACCGCCTCGCGTACCCTTTCGGCAACGCCGAGGGCTTGTTCCTTGCCGGTCTGGGGCATGATAATGGTAAATTCTTCGCCGCCGTAGCGAAAAATTTCGTCCGCTGGCCGCAGCAGCACAGCGCCCATGGCCTTGGCAACACTGGCAAGGCAGTTGTCGCCCGCAAGGTGTCCATAGGCATCGTTGTAGAGCTTGAAGTTATCCACATCAACCATGGCCACGCACAAAACACCGCCTTCGCGTGCCAGCCGCCCCACTTCTTTTTGCAGGGTTTCGTCAAAGTGGCGGCGGTTGAATACGCCAGTAAGGTAGTCCTTGACGCTGATTTCTTCCAGCTTGCGGTTGGCTGCCTCAAGCCGACGCTCCAGCCCCTTGCGCAAACTTATGTCACGCAAAAAAAGGCATACAGATGCGGTGTCGCCACAGGCGTTCGGCAGACCGTATACCGACATGACATAGTCCTTGCCGCGCCGTATGATGTCTTTTTCGGGAATCGTGCCCCCGGCATCAAGAATCCAAAAGGCTTCGGCCACGTCCTCTCTGGTGAGAATGCCCGTTTCATCCACATGGGTGCTGAGCAGTTTGGTGATGGGCCTGCCCGCAATGCTGGCAAAAATCTCGTTGACCGCACGCAGCCGCAGCTCTCTGTCAATGATGCAAAAGGCCATGAAGGAGCGCGAAAGCACTGCCTCAAAACCGGGGGGGGCGTCGTTGCGCATGTCCACCGCGCCGATACACCGCTCGCGGCCATAGTAGGCTGTTATTTTGCCCTGTTCATCGCATTCTGGCGTGATATTAAGGCTGGTAACCGTGTGCGTGCCCTTGGGGCAAACATAGCGCACCGTGCAGTTTGTAAAGCTGCGCCGGTTATTGACAGGGGCAAGGGTACGGCTCAGCATGGCGGCGTCTTCGGGGTGCATGCAGCGTGTGAGCGAAGCCCCCGCCAGCGAATCCGCAGGCAGCTCTAGCAGGTGTTCCTTTGTCGCATCTACAGAGATATAGGTGAGGTCTGTGCCTATGCGCCAATGAATAACATCTTTATTGATTTGTATCGACATGGTTCCCCCCTCCTTTGCCGCCACGTCAATAAACGGCTGTTTGGCATATGCACAGTGCAGTTGTACAGCAAAGACATTCTCAATTTCAAATCAATACTATGCGTAGGTAAATACCTTCGCCAGTGATTTTGCGGGCAAAATATCTGATTACAAAAAATATCGAGTGTGCAAAGTAATTCAAAAACACAAGTCTTGTGAATTTATATGCAAATAGCTGCTGAGGACTTTAAAAAAAGGAGATCAGAAATTTTCGGGCACTTTATAATGTGACATTTATGTGATTAAATCACATTTCATGAAAAGCATGCCGCTATAGGGGGGTACTGCGAACGTTGGCCATGTTCTGACCATGAGTGGATGGGGGCAACCTTGTGTGCAGGACGGGAGGGAATGGGCAAGCGGATTGCCGTTTTTGCTTGGCAAGCGGCAAACGAGGTTAAAGCTTTAATGGCCTGAATAGTCCAGCACGTTGTTCAGGGGCGCGCTGTGCACGTCTATCTGCCCTTGGGTAAAGGTGTGGCGGGTGAGCCTCCAGCCCTCCAAATCAAGAACATCAAGCTTGCCCAGATGCTCGGCCCGCAAGTGGGCCGTAAGTGCGGTCAGCACGTCATCAAGGGGAAAGTAGGTTCCTTCAAACGATATGCGGGCCATATCTCCATCGAGCTCAAGAACAGGAAGATCGTCTTCGTCTGGCATGGCATCGGCACAGGCATGCTCAAGCGCTGCGTACAAGGGTTCATCAACCGGGTAGATGTGGCCATAGACCTTGAGCAGAGGTTGACGGCTCATGGGGTCGCCTTGCCTGAGGGTTGGGTGGCGCTGTCACCAGCGGGCTGCCCTGTGCACAGCTGCTGGTTGCGTGCAGCGGCAAGGCCTTCGCAGTCGCCAAGGGCACAGGCTGCGGTAAGGTCACTGCACATGCCTTCCGCATTATTGCGCAGCATGCGCAGTGCCCCGCGCGCCCGCAGCATGCGAACCCTGTCGGGGGTTCGCAAAAATGCTTCGTCGGCAGTGTTCAAGGCGGCGCTCAGGTCGTCCTCTGCCAAGCCCATTTGTTGCAGCCGCCAGTGTGCCAAAGCGCGAATATAGCGGCCCCGCGCAAGGGTGGGGGCTAAATCAAGCGCGGCAGAGCAGGAATGTATGCTGCGCTGGGGCATGCCCGCCTGCAATTGTGCCTCTGCCAGCAAAAGCCGCACAGCGGCACTGCGGGGCAGGTCTGCGGCTGCATTTTCAAGCATGGGCATGGCTTCTGCGGTGGTCAGCCAGCCTTCGGGCGAGAGGCGCAGTGCGTCCATGGCGGCAAGACAGGCCGTAATTTCTGCGGCAAGGTTGTCGGCCTTGGCTTGGGCGCGTTGACGGGCCGCTTCGTGCTGGGCATCGGGCATGATAGGCATGGGTGGGTGCTGCTCAAGCTCGCCGGGGGGGGTAACCTTGGCAACATACCATGTGCCGCCTGATCCTGGCGTAAGTGGGCGGCTTTTGTCCTTACTTGAAGATTCTGAGGCGGCGTATTCCTCGGCAATCTGCGGGGCCAAACCGAGGCTCTGCGCTAGGTCTGCCAAAAGCAGCCGCCGTAGGGCCAGCACATCGGGGTTGCGCAAAAGCCGCAGCAGGGTTTCGGCAGCGTCGGGGCGGGCCAGCAGGGTTACGGTAACGCCCTGCGTGCCAGAGTTTTGGCTGGTGCCCCCCGTAGAGTGCTCGCCTTCAATCAGGGGCGTATACAGCTCTGCGGCCAAGGCCGTGCGTTCTTGAGCATCTGTAATGCCCATGCGTATGTCGCGCCGGTTGGGCAGCTGGGCTGCTGCAGCGTGCAGGGCTTGCAACTGGGCTGCGGCCTCTGCGCACAAGCGCTGAACGTGCGGGGGCAAGGGGGCAGCCGGGCATTGTGAACTGCGGCTGACAGGTGAGATCAACGGAAGGGGGCCGGTTTTGGAGGCAGCAGGTGATTCGTCGGCAGGGTAAGCATCCTGCCCGGCAGGTGGAGCGGGCGAATTTTCAGCGGCGTAAGCCGCGCCGCCGGTCGCAGTGACCGGCGGCAGGGCAAAAGCTCCAAGCATGGCCGCTATGGACATGCCCAACAGCAATGTACGCTTGGCCCGCATGGGCTTATTTTTTTGCCTCGATGGTCTGGACAATCTTGTGCGCCATGGGCTTGACCAGATCGCGCAAGGTTTCCAGCATCAGGTTGTCGGCGGCGCTGCCAGAGGGCAGACCGGTGCGCGACTGTGAGGCATTGAGCGATTCGCGCATGATGCGCGCCTGCCGGTTGGCAAGAACATAGTTGGCCCGCAGCGAGGTGGACATATCCGTGGTGGACGTTTCTCGAATGTTGGCCTCATCAATCTGCCCGGTTACCATAAAGTCGGGGTTGCCCTTGCGGGCTTCGTTCACGCTGAGAGAGTAAGAAACCTGCATGCCGTTGCGGGCCAGCTCGTCAGCCAGAGCCTTGCTGATCCACTGGGCGACGTTGTCGGTGGTCACAAAGGCGCTGTTATCGCGGCGGGTGCCGATAACGGTTTGATCCATGCGCTTGTCTTCAAACGCCACAACGGTCACACGGGGCGCGTTGGGAGCAGGAAGCACGGAAGCGTCCAGAGGGGGGGGCGGCAAAAGCCGAACATTGTTGCTAGGCCCGCAGGCTGCAAGCAATGCCAGCAGGGATACACAAAGAACAATGCGTAAATGTTTCATGACGGCCTCACGTAACTTGTATAGAAAATCTCCAGAATACTCTTTTACGCTTATACGCAAAATCTGTTTATTGCAAGGTTTACAGGCCGCTTCTGGCTGCCACATTGCCGATAATTGCGGTGCATGATCTGCACGGCCCGCCATGTCATCTGCCAGAGTGGGGTATTGCCTGCCTTGCAGGCTGTGGCCCAGCGTGCTACAGCCTGTCTGTTACGCTCCCCCTGCGGAGCAAGAGTTGTTATATCCCGCGCAGCGCGCGTTTTTCAGGAGCGGCTATGATTGACCTCAAACTGGTGCAAAAACAGCCCGAAGTGCTGACCACGGCTTTGACCAACCGGCATTCGGATTTGGACGTAAAGGAATTTTTGGCGTTGGACGCCCGCCGCCGCGCCCTGCTTACTGAGGTGGAAACCCTCAAAAGTCGCCGCAACGCGGCCTCGGCAGAAGTGGCCGCCAAAAAGCGCGCGGGCGAGGATGCCACCGCCCTGCTGGCTGAAATGAGCGGCGTTGCCGACCGCATCAAGGAACTGGACGTGGAAACCGCTCAGGCCAAGAGCGATGTGGAAACATGGCTCATGCGCGTGCCCAACCTGCCCGATGCCTGCGTGCCCGTGGGCAAGGACGAATCGGAAAACGTGGAAGTGAGCCGCTGGGGCACCCCGCGCGAATTTGACTTTGAACCGCGCGAACACGGCGAGCTGGGCGTTGCCCTAGGCGGCCTTGATTTTGAACGCGCCGCCCGCCTTACCGGCAGCCGCTTTGTGGTTTCGCTCAAGTGGGGCGCACGCCTTGAACGCGCCTTGGTAAACTTTTTTCTCGACCAGCACACTGTGGAAGAGGACTATATTGAAGTTTGCCCGCCCTACATGGTCAACCGCGCCAGCATGACCGGCACGGGCCAGCTGCCCAAGTTTGAAGAAGACCTGTTCAAGCTGCGCGAATGGGAATACTACCTTATTCCCACCGCCGAAGTGCCGCTCACCAATCTGCACGCTGGTGAAGTGCTGGACGAGGCCGACCTGCCCCGCGCCTACTGCGCAGCCACGCCCTGTTTCCGCTCCGAGGCGGGCAGCGCGGGCAAGGACACGCGCGGGCTCATCCGCATGCACCAGTTCACCAAGGTGGAAATGGTACGCTTTGCCCACCCC
>CAYPRZ010000040.1:5241-17095 GCA_964413315.1 uncultured Desulfovibrio sp.
CCCCGATGACAGCTTTAACCAGCTTGAAATCATGCGCGGTCACGCCTGCAAGCTGCTTGAGCTGCTTGAGTTGCCCCACCGCGTTATTACGCTCTGCACGGGCGACATGGGCTTCAGCTCTGCCAAAACCTACGATGTGGAAGTGTGGTTGCCCACGCAAAAGACCTTCCGCGAAATCTCGTCCTGCTCTAACTGCACTGATTTTCAGGCCCGCAGGGCGGATATCCGGTTCAAGCCCAAGGGCGGCAAGGCCATGTTTTTGCACACGCTCAACGGTTCCGGCCTGCCCACGGGCCGCACCATGGCCGCCATTCTTGAAAATTGCCAGCAAAAGGACGGCAGCCTCGTGCTGCCCAAGGCGCTGGTTCCCTACATGGGCGGCGTAGAAGTTATCGAGCCCAAGTAGCCCTGTTGCGGGGTGTTGAACATATGACAAAACCGGGTGCTTTCCGCAGAATGCACCCGGTTTTTTGTGAAAAATAAGGGCGTTCAGCTTTGCTTTTGCTTGCGCCGCAGAGCGGCAACGCCCAGCGCCATGTTGGCAAGCAGGCTTAAGCCCAGCAAGACACGCAGAGGCAGGGCAAAGCCGCCAACGCCGGGGCTTGTCACTGCTGCGGAGGGCTTGCCTTGGTTCTGGGCAGCTATTTGCGCGGCCCCTTGGCCAGCGCTGGCATCCACGGCATGCTCCACTCTGTGCCCCATGTTATCGGCCATGATGATGCGCCACAGCCCCGGAGTGTCGGGCATAAAGGCAAAGCGGCCCTGAGCGTCGGTGCGGCCATTCTGAAATTCCACCTTGGCGTCAGCGGGGCTGTACACCTCTACCTTGGCATAGGTGGGCACTGCGCCGCCCGCATAGGCAAACTGCACCAAGGCAACCGTGCCCTGCCATGTGTGGTCTGCGTATAGGGCGTGGGCCTGCGCCTGTGCCGCACCAACAAGCAGCAGCGCCGCTAAAGCTAGGGTCGCCACGCTGCGTGTGTAAAAAACGTGCATCAAACTATCCTTGGCTCAAACAGTTGCACAGAAATCCATTCAGGCGGGGAAAGTCACCTCTCCCCGCCTGATCTTTTAGCCAGCTCTGCGTGTTGGCTGCCTGACTACTTTACAGGAAAAACATAGGTTGCGCGGCGGTGGTGCTCGTCGGCATCCGCATCGGGGGTTTTTTCTACCACGGTGGTGCGCAGCATCCACAGGGCGGGGGCGTCAACGGTAAAGGATGCCTTGCCCTGCGCGTCTGTCTGGGTTTTGAACTTGTAGGTGTCCTGCTCCTTGGTGAAGGCATCGTGGGTCAGGCCCACGGCGGCGTTGGGCACAGGCTTGCCGTGCAGCAGCACCTGCACGCTCAGGGGGCTGCCGGGTTTGACGTCCGCGGGGTTGGTGAGCAGCACAAGCTCCAGATCCTGACCAAGAATCTTGGAGTACAGCTTGTCGTCATGGCTGGGGTTGAGCAGGGTTTTGGCAAATTTTTCGTATTTGCCAGAAGACTTGACCTTCATGCCCTTGGCTTCAAGGGCGGCGCGGCTGCCTTCCAGATCTCCCTGAGTGGTTTCGCACCAAATCTGGGGCAAGCGGTGGCCCACAAGCAGGGCAGGGCCGTTCTGCGCCAGAGCAAAATCACCCACCAGTGCAAGAAGGGCCTTGTCTTCCGTCAGGGCGATGTCGGTTTTTTTGTCGCCTTGCAGCAGGTACAGGCGCACATTGGCTGGCTGCTCGGCTTCTTCGCTCACCATGAACACGTGGGCGGCCTGTGCCTGAAGACGGGTTTTTTGCCCGGCGGCGGGGGTGGCGGTGTCGGGCTTGAGAATGAATTCGTGCGCCTGCGCGCCGGTTGAAAGCATAAGGCCCAGCAGGGCCACAGCTGTGCAAATCTGGGTGCGGAAGAATGTCATGGAATGCTCCTTGTGTTACAAAAATTTATAAAATGCTACACATGGTTGCACGATATTGCAAGTCGTAGCACATAAGAAAATAAAAAAGCCCGCCGGGGCTGGCGGGCTGGTGCATGTAAGTTTGGTCTTTTTTAGGCCGTAGCCAGTATTTGCAAAGCGGCCAGATGTTCCAGTTCTTCTGCAAGGCACAGGGCATCGCCAAGGTTGCGGCCCAGACAGCACAGTCCATGCCCAGCCATCCACACGGCATCCTTGCCCTTGGCGGCCTCGGCCACGGCTTCGGCCAGTTCGGTTGTGCCGGGGGGCAGGGCTGGGGCAAAGCCAAGCTTGGCCCGCCATACTTCAGCCTCAAACAGCGGCAGCCGCAAAAAATCTTGGTGTTTGCCCGCCAGCCGCAGGCTCAAGGCCAGCAATCGGCGGGGTTGGGTGTGCAAAATGGCGGTGCAGTCTGGCCGGGTACGGTAGATGGCCAGATGCATGCCCGACTCTGTAGATGCTGGCCCGCCAAGCACGGCAGCGCCCGTATTCACGTCCATAAGGCAACAGTCGGCGGTGGTGAGCCTGCCCTTGGAAGCGCCGCTGCGCGTAATGCATATGAGGTTGGCCGCATGCTCGCCCAGCCGTTGGCTGGCATTGCCGTTGCAACCAGAGAGCAGACCCTGCTGCCATGCATCGCGGCACACAAGACGAAAATTTTCAGCCAGATGGGCGGGTACGGCAAGCTGTGTATCGCCAACGCTGGCGGTCTGCTGTGGATTGCTCATGCGGGGTTTCCTTTATTTTTGCCACGCGCTCAGATCGAGCTGCGAAAGTTCGCCCTGCTGGCTGGCCTCCACACTGTTGATCAGGTGCAGCATGAGGCGTTGCAGTGCCTTGTGAGCAGGGTTGAGGGTAAAGGTCAGGCCGTCCGGGCCGCTGCTGGGCAGGTACTTGCGCCCCACTTTGAGGGGGATGATCCCCTTTTCATACAGCAGCAGATACATGAGGTAGGCCTTGGTTCCAGAGAGGTCAGCGGTGTGGCTGGCGCGTTTGTGGCTTTCCATCTGCGGGTCCACAAATTCCGGTTCTGTCCCAAGGTGGCGCAGGGCTTCCTGCTGGGGGGCGTAGGCCAGCGTGTAGCCAGCCTTGCGGGCACGCCAGCTGTATTCAAGGTCTTCGTAGCCGTAGCGTCCAAAGCCCTCGTTCCAGAAGCCAAGCTGCTCGTGTACGGCGCGGGGTATGCACGCGCAGGCCCCGTTGCAGCAAACAACTTCAAGGGCGGTAGATCCATCGGCAAGAGTCAGGGGCGAGCCTTGGTGCTTGGCGCAAAGCTTGTAGCCAGCCATGCCCAGCCGGGGATTGTTGGCCAGCATGCGCATGAGGCGGTGCAGCCACTGCGGGTCGCGCACTTCCACGTCATTGTCGAGCTTAACGTAAAAGTCGGCCCCGTCGGCATCGTCCCATGCAAGATTTGAGGCCACGGCCACACCCATGTTGCGCCGCAATAAATGCAGACGCACATGCGGATGCGCACTGGCCAGAGCCTGCAAATATTCCTGCGTGCCGTCGGTGCTGCCGTTGTCCACAACGGTCAGGCCGTAGCCCGGCGGGGTTTGTTGCAACAGACTGGAAAGGCAGAGCCGGGTAAGCTCAAGTCTGTTCCAAGTCACTACGCCGATGTGCGCGCGCACCTCAATCCTCCTGCCTGTTGCAGTCAAAGTGGTCAAAGCCGCGCATGGCAGCAAGGGTGTCCAGCGGCTCGTTGTTGCACACAAGGCCGCCGCCCGCAGTGATTACCCCTATGCTCGTTAGCCCCGGTATGGCGGCGTGCAGGGGGGGCAGCATGTCTGGCGCACATGTGCCCAGCAGGGCGTAGTCTTCGCCGCCCAAAAGGGCCTCGTGAACAGGATTTTTGCCCTGAAGTTCGGCGTAGCGCACCACCTCTGGGTGCAGCTGCCCACGGGCCAGCAAAATTTCCGCTCCCAAGGTGCCGCGCCCGGAAGCGCCGCCCGCGCTCAATTCGCCGGTAAGGCCCAGCAGACGGGGCAGGTCGCGCATGATGCCGTCCGAAACATCCATGAGGGCCGGGGGCCGGGCGTTGAACCCGGCCCGTGCCAGCATAAGCCCCGCATCTACCTGCGGTTCGGGGTGCAGGTGCGCGGCGCAGGCCGCAGGCCATGCCTCGATGGCGGCGCGGCCCTGAGCTTCAAGCATGTTCAGCCCCACGCGGGCAAGGCCCAGCCGCCCCACCACAAACAGCACATCGCCCGGCATGCTGCCGCCGCGCACAAGAAATGTGCCGGGGTCTGCCGGTTCGCCCCACACGGTTACAGAAATATGCAGCCGCTCGCAGCTCGACAGGTCGCCCCCGGCCAGCACCATATTGTGCTCGGCGGCCAGGCCAGCCATGCCGGAAAAAAAGGCGTCCAGCCACGCGGTATCCACCCAGCCCGGCAAGCCAAGGCACAGGGTAAAGCCCGCAGGCCGCGCCCCGCATGCGGCAAGGTCGCTCACATTGACGGCCAGCGCCTTGTAGCCCGTTTCTGCCGGGGTAAAGTACGAGCGGCGAAAGTGCACGTCCTCCAGAAACATGTCGCTGCTCACAGCCAGAGGGCGTGCGCCCTTGAGCACGGCGCAGTCGTCGCCACGGCCCAGTAGCAGGGATGGCCCGGTTTGTGGAAAATGCCTGCCCAGACATGCCAGTATGCTGTCTTCAGAAAGTGCGCCCTGCGGGGCAGTGGGGTGGGGCGTGGCCATGTTAGCTCTCCAGAATCAGATATTCGCTCAGTATGATCTTGAGGCCAAAACCGGGAAAGTTCACCTGCACCTTGTCTGGCGGCAGGTGTCGAATGATCTTGCCGCGCCCGAAAATGCGGTGGCGGCAGTAACACAGCTCTCCGTCCTTTGCGGCTGGGGTTGCCGCGCCGGGGTGTGGTGTGCCTGTGGCTGTACGGGCAGCCGTTGTGGGTGCGTCGTCGGGCGGCAGCTGGCAATCGTCGTAGGCGGCCTGCACGGGGCCACGCTGCGGGCGGGGCAGCAAGCCGCCAGAAAATCCGGCAGAGCCCCCCCCGGCAAGTCCTGATGCAGGTACAACACCTGCCCCCGGCATGGCGGTTTTGCGGCCAAAGCCAACCCCGCCCACGCTGCGGCGCGAAAGCGTGCCGCCAAAACCCTCAACCCATTCCTCCACCATGCCCGGCGCAAGCTCGCGCACAAAGGGGCTTTGGCTCACGTGCTGAGTGCCGCGTTCGGCCCGGTTGTAGAGCGAGGCCGGGGCGTAGAGGTCGAGGCACTGGCGTGCGCGGGTGCAGGCCACGTACATGAGGCGGCGTTCTTCTTCAAAATCCTCTGGCCGCGAAAGCGCGTGCCGTGAAGGAAAGCGGTCTTCCACCAGATCAATGACCAGCACCGCGTTCCATTCCAACCCCTTGGCTGAATGCACGGTGGAAAGGGTGATCTTGCCCTCGTTGCTGTCGGCGTCATCGTCTTCCGGCGCTTCAAGGGCCAGATCGGCAACAAAAAGATCCAGCTCGCTGTAGCCAGAGGCCATCTGGATGATTTCTTCCAGCCCTTGCTGCCGGCGGGGCCAGTCTTCGGGATAGAGGGCCTCAAGGCGCGGGCGGTAGTGCTCAAGCACCGCAGAAAGTGTGGCCGAGGGCGGCACTGGCCGGGTGCGCAGGTCGTCCACAAAGCGCATATCTTCCAAAAAACCCGCATACTTGGCAAAGGCTTTTTCTGTGGATTTGGGGTCGCCGCTGCGGGCCACTGCGTAGAGCTTTTCAACCGTTTTGGGGCCAATGCCGCTGTGCTGGGCCGCCACGCGGGCAAAGGCGGGCAGGTCGAGCGGGTTAAGCAGCAGCCGTGCGTAGGCAATAACATCCTTGACGTGAGCCGCCTCGGTATAGCGCAGCCCTCCGTACTTGCGAAAGGCAATGCCCGCCTGATTGAGCGCCATTTCAAGGTTGTACGAATGAAAGCCCGCGCGGAACAGCACCGCGATTTCGTGCGGCAGATGGCTTGTGAGCAGTTCTTCCACCCGGCGCACCACAAGTTTGGCCTGACTCATGTCGCTGAGGGGCGTGACCAGCCGCACGGGGTCGCCGCCCACCTTGCTCGTAAAAAGATTTTTGCGGAACGATTCCGCCGCATTGGCCAGAAGGTTGTTGGCCACGTCGAGCACGGGTTTGGTGGAGCGGTAGTTTTCCTCCAGCCGCACCACCCGCGCACCGGGAAACAGCGTGGGAAAATCCAGAATATTGCGAACATTGGCCCCGCGAAAGGCGTAGATGGACTGGGCGTCGTCGCCCACGGCCATGACATTGCCGGGAGGGCCCTGTTCCGGCCCTGCCAACAGGCGTACAATGCGGGCCTGAACCAAGTTTGTGTCCTGATATTCGTCCACAAGAATATGGCTGAAGCGCTGGCGCAGCGAGGCCGCAGCTAGCTCGTTGTGGCGCAGCAGGTTCTCCAGTTCAAAGAGCAGGTCGTCGTAGTCCAGCAGGCCTTTTTCCTGCCGGTAGGCCGTGTAGGCCTCGCCCAGACGGGCCAGCCCGTCAGCATGTGGCAGCAGGTGAAAGGCCTCGCGCCGCAGCACTTCGTCCAGCGGCAGCTCCTTGTTACGGGCCTTGCTCAGCAGCCCAACGATGCTCTGGGTTTTGGGAAACGACCTGTCGCCCTTGCCCAGCTTGAGCTGATCCTTGCAGTGCTTGACCGCATCGTTGATGTCGGCAGAATCCATAACAGTAAAGGGCCGGTCGCCAAGCCACGTGGGCTTCCAGCGCCGCAGCGCACCAAAGCCGAAGGCGTGGAATGTGCCGCCCTGCACGCCCGCCAGCCCCTGATTGAGCAGCAGCCCCGCGCGGTGCAGCATTTCCTGCGCGGCCTTGCGGGTAAAGGTGAGCAGAAGCATGGCGTCTGGTTCAACACCGTGCTCTGCCAGCCATGCCAGACGGTAAACAATGGTGCGGGTTTTACCGCTGCCTGCGCCAGCTACCACCAGCACCGGGCCGTCGCCGCAGGTGGCTGCCTCGTACTGGGCTTCGTTAAGGGCTTGAGCATAATCAATCATAGGCACACGGTAGCATAAGGCGGCAGAGCATACCAGAGCCGCGCGGGGCCATTCCCCGGCCTTGACTTTGTGAGCGTGGGTTATGAATATCGTTTCGGTGCCGACCAGTGCAAATCATAAAGGACACGCATGCATATTACGGAAGATGACTATATTGCGGGGGCGGGCGCACGGCTGCCGCGCCGCCGCCGGTTGTTTCTGGCCCTGTTGCTGGGCCTTATGGCCGCATTTGGCCCCCTGTGTACCGATACCTACCTGCCAAGTCTGCCTGCCATGGCGGCAGACCTTTCCATCTCAACCGCAACCACCCAGCTAACCATTACGGCCTGCCTTTTGGGTATGGCCCTTGGGCAGCTTTTTGTGGGGCCGCTTTCAGACTCTACCGGGCGGCGCAAGCCTTTGTTTGTGGCCCTTGTATTTTTTACGCTGGCTTCGGCCTGTTGCGCCGCAGCCAAAACTGGCAACAGCTTTATTGCCCTGCGCTTTGCCCAAGGGCTGGGCGGGGCGGGCGGCATAGTGCTGGCCCGTGCCATGGCCTGTGACCTGTTTCGCGGGGCAGAGCTGACCAATTTTATGAGCCTACTCATGGTGGTCAACGGCGTTGCGCCCATTACCGGGCCTATGCTGGGCGGCTGGCTGGCAGCGCTGTCTGGCTGGCCCGCCATTTTTTATTTTTTGACAGGCTTTGGCGTGCTGCTGGTTGTGCTCAGTCTCTTGGGCTTACCCGAAACCCTGCCGCAGGGTATGCGCCGCAGCGGGGGCATACGATCCTCTTGGACTGCCATGGGTGAGCTGCTGCGGCAAAAGCCCTTTATGTGTTATGTGGGCGTTCAGGGCTTTACCATGGGCGGTTTTTTTGGTTACGTGGCGGCCTCGCCCTTTGTATTGCAAGGTATGTACGGCCTTTCGCCCAAGGCCTACAGTATCATTTTTGGCTGCAATGCCATGAGCCTCATGCTTTTTGCCTTTGCCACGGCACGCAATGCCCGCCGCCTTGGTGAGGCGCGGCTGCTGCGCATTGGCAATACCCTGCGCGCCGTGGCCTGTGTGGGTGTGCTGGCTGTGACCGTGGTTTCGCCCACCTCGCCCGTGCCCCTGCTCATCGGTCTGTTTTTTATGATAGCCCTACAGGGCATGACCCTGCCCACCAGTTTTACCATTGGCATTAGTGCGCAAAACGTGGGCGCGGGCACGGCATCGGGCATACTGGGGGTTTCGGTATTTATCTTTGGTGCGCTTACCTCACCCCTTGTGGGGCTGGCCGGGGGCGGCACGGCCCTGCCCCTTGGCATTGTAAGCGCGGTGACTGGCGTTGCCTCGGCCTTGCTTGGCTATGTGGGCGACCGGGAGCTGAAAAAACTCAGGGCTGCCAGCGGGCCAGAAGCACAAGCGCATCCTTAGGCTGTGTTGCCCCAAATGGGCCAGCCGCATTGACGCGCTGTGCCCTGACGTTTACAACAGATGGCGCTTGCGCTTTTTTTCGCTGCGCAGGGAGACTTGAATAATGGACTGGAATGCCGGGCTTTATGACCAGCAGCACGACTTTGTGCCCGCCTGTGGCGAGCATCTGCTTGGGCTGCTGCCGGATAGTCTGGGTTTTGTTGTTGACCTTGGCTGCGGCACAGGGGCGCTCACTGGCCCGCTGACGGCCAGAGCTGCGCGGGTGGTGGGCGTTGACGCCTCGCCAGATATGATCGCTCAGGGACGGCTGCGTTTGCCACAGGTGGAATTTCTGGTAATGGATGCCTGCGATATGCCGTGGAACGGCAGCGTGGACGCCATTTTTTCCAATGCCGCCTGCACTGGATTGAGGATCAGCCGCGCCTGACGGCAACCATGGCCCGTGTGCTGCGCCCCGGCGGCCTGCTGGTGTGCGAATTTGGCGCACGCGGCAACATTGGGCGCATGCGTGCGGCCTTTGCGGCGGCCTTTCAGGCGGCGCTGGCCGATGAAGGCCTTGGCGCGGCCTACCTGAACTGCGAGCGGTTTTACTTTCCCTCGGCAGACGAATACGCGGCCCAACTGGCGCGGCACGGTTTTTCTGTGCGGCTGGCCGAGGAATACGACAGGCCAACGCCGCTCAAGGGCGGGCCCGATGGCCTTGCAATCTGGATGAGCCAGTTTTTTGCTCAGGATTTGGACTGCGTGCCACAAGCCGCGCAGGAAAAAATTTTTGCCGCCGTGGCCGATGCCTTGCGTGCATCACTGTGGGACGGCGGTCAGTGGATTGCTGATTATCGGCGGCTGCGGGTTGTGGCCGTTAAACATTAAGGGAGTTTCCATGCCCGAAGCACAAGAACAGTTCCAGACCGGCGTTGCCAAGGTTCTGGAAGCGGTAATGTTTGAAAACTGGCTGCGTTTCTATTTTATCACCGAAAAGCCCGATGCCCCCAAGGGCAAGGACGGACAGCCCGCGCTGTATATTGCCGTTCCCGTTAAGGGGCTGGAGCGCATCAGCGAGATGTTCCCCCGTTTGCTGCCCATGGCAGAAGAACTCAACGGGCAGGAAGTGAGCTTTGAAACCTCGCGTCGCGCCGTGTGCAATTTTGTGCTGGCCCATGTGGACGGCCAGGTTATTGCGCGCGATTCTGCTGCCATGATTTTTGAAAGCGCCACCTTTCAGGTGCAGATGCAGCTTTTCAACACATGGGTGCAGATGCACGAAGACCAGCTAGACCGCAGCTTTGTGGATTTTGGCGGTTGGCAGCGATTGTTTGACGAATGGCGTACCACGCCCGCAGCGCGCGAGCTGGCCGAAAAGCTCTCCATCTCTGTGCAGGGCGCTGTTGCCGCACCGGAAGAAGGTTCTGTTCAGTAGCTGCACAAGAAAAATTTTTTGTACAGTTTTGCGCTTCCAAGGCAGGGTGTAGGCAGGGCCAGTTTAACAATTTTAACGGGCCGCCTTGGGCGCTTTAAAAATTAGTCAATAAAAAGCAGCAGGTTAAAAGAAAATCGAGACACTGCTTTTTTGGCACGTGCATTGCAGCATAGAAAGTACCTTCCTTTCTTTTGCTGACAGCCTCCTCCAACCAAAACGGCCTGCCTCCCCAAGCGGGCCGTTTTTTTATGTCAAATCACGGCAGGACTACATGCAAGACAAGTTTTTGGCTTCCGAATATCCCCAGAGCGAACCCGCTCAGGCTGGCTTTCATATTATCCCTGTTCCACTGGAGCAGAGCGTTTCTTACGGCGGTGGCACTGCCAACGGGCCGCAGGCCCTGCTGGCCGCATCGCACCAGCTAGAAGCTTGGGAATGCGGTTTTGTACCGGGCGAAGCGGGTTTTTATACCGCCCAGACCATCGACTGCGCTGGCCCCATAACCGAAACCCTCGATCGCATCGAGGCCGCCGTGGCCCATGCCATTGCCTGCGAGGCCGTGCCCGTGGTGCTGGGCGGCGAGCATACGGTTACCCTTGGCGCTCTGCGGGCGCTTGCCAAACAGGCAGAAAAAACAGGGGAGCCCTTTGGTATTGTGCAGTTTGACGCCCACGCCGACCTGCGCCCCCAGTACGAGGGCAGCCCTTTTTCGCACGCCAGTGTTATGTACCGGGCCGTGGCCGACCTTGGTTTGCCGCTCACCCAGTTTGCCGTGCGCGACTTTTGCCGCGAAGAGGCCGAAATCCGCAAGCAGTTTAACGTAACCCACTTTGACAGCTATTTTTTGGCCCGCGTGGGCATGCCAGAGCAGCCCCTGCCAGAGGATTTTCCCAAAAATATCTACATCACCTTTGACGTGGATGGGCTGGATTCGTCCATCATGCCTGCCACGGGCACGCCCTCGCCCGGCGGCATCAACTGGCGCGAGGCCCAGTATATACTTGAACGTTGCGTGGCTGGCCGCCGCGTTGTGGGTTTGGACGTGGTGGAGCTGGCCCCCATCGAGGGCTTGCACCATGCCGATTTTACTGCGGCCAAGCTTACCCACCTCATCATGGGCCTAGCCCACGATGCCAACCATAAGGAGTAGCAGGCATGAAGAACACCGTGGTTACCTTTCGCGAATCCAAGGGGCAGGAAAAGCTGGTCATGCTGACCGCTTATGACTACAGCACCGCGCGGGTCATGGACATGGCCGGTGTGGATGCCCTGCTGGTGGGTGATTCGCTGGGCATGGTGATGCTGGGCTACCCAGACACGCTTTCTGTCACTGTGGACGACATGGTGCGGCACTGCGCTGCTGTGGCGCGCGGTGCGCAAAAGGCTCTTGTGGTCTGCGACATGCCGTACATGAGCTACCATGTTTCGGTAGAAGACACAGTGCGCAACGCGGCCCGCCTGATGATCGAGGGCCGCGCCCAAGCGGTCAAGCTTGAAGGCGGTGCGGAATTTGCCGCCGAGGTGCGGGCGCTCACACGGGCTTCCATTCCCGTGATGGGGCATCTGGGCCTTACGCCGCAGTCGGTCAACGCCTTTGGCGGCTTTAAGGTGCAGGGCAAAACCATGGCCGCCGCGCAAAAGCTGCTGGACGACGCGCGCGCCCTTCAGGATGCCGGGGCCTTTGCCTTGGTGCTTGAATGCGTGCCAGCGCCCCTTGCCGAACGCGTAACTCAGGCCCTTGCCATACCCGTGATAGGCATTGGCGCGGGCGCGGGCTGCGACGGGCAGGTGTTGGTGTGGCAGGATATGACGGGCATGACCCTGAGCCACCTGCCGCGCTTCGTCAAACGCTTTGGCGAGGTGGGGGCAAGCCTGCGCTCTGCGGTGGAGGCCTATGCGCGTGAAGTACGCGCGGGCGCGTTCCCCACTGATGACCACGGCTACCCTCTGCCCGAAGGCATGGAAAAGACGCTCAAAAAACTCAAATAGTCAGCCAGTTTCAACCTGTCGAAATATAAACGCCCGCAATCGCGGGCGTTTTATTGTATGTAGAAAACCCCCCGCTAGGCGGGGGGTTCCGTAAAGCTTAAAGCTTTA
>CAYPRZ010000041.1:0-17012 GCA_964413315.1 uncultured Desulfovibrio sp.
ACTTCATATTGTGGTTGAACGAGGTCAGAATGCCGTTGCGGGCCTTAAGGTCTGCTCTGGCCATGGCGATGAGCCGGGGGTAGTCGTCCAGAGCCTTGAAGCGGCGAATGCCCCTGTCGGTCATCATAAAGTGGAAGCGCATGTGGTTGCGCACCAGATGGCAGAGCAGGTCAATGTCTTCCTGTGCAAAGTGCAGGCGGCGCAGAATTTTGCGCGTTACCTTGGCCCCCACGCGGTGGTGCTGGTAGTAGGTCCAGATGCCGTCGAAATATTCGCCGGTATAAAGCTTGCCCACATCGTGAAAGAGCATGGCCATGGTGCCAAGCCAGTCGTAATGAAAGTCTTCTTCCGGGTAGTGCTTCATGCACTCAAGGGTGTGTTCAAAGACGTTTTCTGTCTCGCCATCCTTGTTGCGCATCTGGGTGAGGCACGAGAGGGAGGCCACTTCGGGAATAAGGCCCTGCAAGATGTGCGAGTCAAACAGCAGACGCACAAAACGGTACATGGATTCGGCTGCAACCTTGCGCCACTCGTCCATAATGTCTGTGGCGGGCACATAGTCAAGCACGCGGCTTGAGGCGCGCACAATGGCAAGCCATGTGTTGGGCTCGATGGGTAGGTCAAAGTTGGCGGCAAAGCGCAGGGCGCGCACAGCCAGCAGGTAGTTGTGGCGCAGGGTTTCGTCCGGCAGGCCAGCCAACTGGATGGCTCCACCCTTAACGTCCTCAAAACCGTCGTAAGCATCGTGCGAGGCTTCCGGGCTGCCAAAGCCCGTAATGCGCAGCTTGAGCTGCTCCTCGTGGGGCATCCTGTCCATCATGGTGGGCGTTATTCGCAGCAGCGAAAGCTCCGGGTGACCCGCAGCGGCAACTTCGAGGGGGTAAAAACAGAAGGTAAAGCCGTTTTCTTCCAGAGTGGCGAGGGCGCGCTTGTCTTGCAGCGGCACTGCCTTGGGAAACAGCTTGATAAGCGTATCCAGATCCGGCTCGCAGGCGATGTCCACGGTGGGCTGCTTGGCGTTTTCCAGCAGGTGCTCCTGCAAGGGGGCGTTGATAACATGCGCGTCATAGCCATTGCGCAAAAGGGTTTTGCTTATGGTTATGGCGTCTTTAAGCGCTTGATGCATCCATGGCTCCTTGCGAAATTAATAACGGGGAATGGCTGATACTATGCCCGCGAGCATGGCTTCGAGTCAAGCTTGAGTGTGAGGAAATACCGTTGCGGTTTTGCCCATTTGTCTGACGTGCAAGACAGCGTGTGTGGCATAACAATAAAGCAAAAGCGCCCCCGCGTCATGGACACGGGGGCGCTTGATCATTTCTATCTGGCGTTTAGTCGGCGAGGTGATTCACTTCTTTCTTCACGCCAAGGGCTATGCGCCACAGCAGCGAAAGCACCAGTGCGCCCACGGCGTACACGCCAAGGGCCACGGCAATTTCTTTTGCAGTGGGCATATAGGGGGTGATGGTTTCAAACATGTTGGGGGTAAAACCGCCAACCAGCAAACCAAGACCCTTGTCGATCCACGAGGCAGCCACAAGCATGATCAGTGCGATAGGCATGAGCGTGGGGTGGGTGCGCAGTTTGGGTGGAATAAGAATGGCCAAGCACGAGAAGGCCATGATAACAGCCGCCCACATCCAGTAGTTCACCCACAGCAGGTGGCCGCCGTGGCCGAAGAACAGCACGCTGATGGGTTCCATGTGGCCGGGAATGTTGCTGTAGAAGGCCGTGAACAGTTCAAGCACAAAGAAGAACACGTTCACGCACATGGCGTAGACGATGATGGTGGTCAGGGTTTTCACGGCTTCCTTGCCCACATCCAGACCGGCGATGCGGCGCATAAGCAGCATCAGCAGCATAAGGATGGCAGGCCCGGAGCAGAAGGCCGAAGCCAAAAAGCGGCCAGCCATGATGGCGGTGAGCCAGTAGTGACGCCCAGGCACGCCAGCGTACAGGAAGGCGGTAACCGTATGGATGGAGAAAGCCCACAGAATCGAAAGATAGATGAGGGGCTTGATCCATTTGGGCGGATCGATTTCGTGGCGCTCGGCTTCAAGGGTAACCCAGCCGATAATGATGTTCAGACCCAGATAGCCAATGAGCACCAGCATGTCGTAAAACATGACGGAATTGGGCGTGGGATGCAGCATGACGTTGAGCATGCGCTGGGGCTGACCAAGGTCAACCACGATGAACAGGGCGCACATGACCACGGCCGCCACGGCCATGAATTCGCCAAAAATGATCATGCGCTTGAATTTTTTATAGTGGTGGAAGTACGTGGGCAGCACCAGCATAACGGCCGAGGCGGCAACACCGACGAAGTAGGTGAACTGCGAAATATACAGCCCCCACGAAACGTCACGGTTCATGCCGGTTACGGAAAGACCGTTCTGGAGCTGATCCAGATACACAATGCCGCAGCCTGCGATCAGGCAGAGCAGAAAGAGCAGCCACAAGTAGTAGGTCTTGGGACCTTCGAGCAATTTTTCAACCATGGCCTGTCCTCCCTATATGAGGTAGTAAACGCCGGGCTGCGTGCCCAGGTTGGGCTTGCGGCGAATACTGTAGTTGGCGGACAAAGCCTGCCGCACCGTTGAATTGGGGTCTTCCAGGTCGCCAAAGAGAATCTTGCCGCCAGATGCTTCAACGCAGGCGGGCAGCTGGCCCACGGCCAGACGCTCGGCGCAGAAGGTGCACTTTTCCACCACGCCGATCATACGCGTGGGGAAGGTGGGGTTGGGCACCGGGTCGGCCAAAAACTTGCGCGGATCCTTGAAGTTGAACGAACGCGCGCCAAAGGGACAGCCGGCCATGCAGAAGCGGCAGCCAATGCAACGGTGGTAGTCCATGGCAACAATGCCGTCTTCCATCTTGTAGGTGGCCTGTGTGGGGCACACGCGCACGCAGGGCGGGTTGGTGCAGTGGTTGCACAGCAGCGGATAGCTGGCTTCGGCCCGGCGCTTGTCGAGGAAGGCGTTCATTTCATCGGGGAAGGTGTGCTCGAACGAATCGAGCCAGAACCACTTGATGTTCTGATCGCCCGGAACGTGCGGCACATTGTGGAACTTGTGGCACGCTTCGATCAGCGGTTCATAGTCTCTGGGGCCAGTGAACTGGCGGGTGTCGATAACCATGGCCCAGCGCTTGGCGTGCAGGGCGTTGACGCCCTTTTCATACCGACCAGGGGCAATCTGGGCCTGAGCAACGCCTGACAAGGCGCCAAGGCCAGCCATTCCGCTGCTCAGGGCACAGGCGGAAAGCCCCGCCACTTTCAGAAAGCTTCTTCTGCTCTTGTTCATTACTTGCTCCCCTGGGGAATGATGTGGCAGGTCCAGCAATAAGGATCAACGCTGTTGGCCACATGGCACTTTTCGCAGAAACCTTTGTAGTCGTTATGGCACTTCATGCAGGTGTTCTGCAGGCTGATGGTCCACTTTTTGCCATTGGACGCCACATAGGTGCGATTTTCGTTGCGCAGGGCTTCATCACGCCACTCGTTGAGCAGCTGCATGTGCTTGTCGCGCATAAAAGTCACATTTTCCACGCACTCTTTTTCATTCTTGGGCAGGTTGATACCTGTGCTGGTGTAGCGGTTACCCAGCATGCTTGCCCAGAACGGGGAGGTGAACAGGACCACAAAAATGATGATCCCAAGGATTACGGCTTTGGAGTTATACATCTATTGACCCTCCCCCTGCGCCTCAGGCGCTTCATCATCCTCTACCACATTGGGCAGGTCTTCCTGGCGCAGGTCCATGGTGCGCTTGCTCTCGCCCTTCATCACAAGGGCATTGCCCACCAGTTCGTGCAGGCCGCTTACATTGACGCCGGGCGCCCAGTAGTTGGCAAGCGGGGGCAGGGTGGCGCGGTCGATGGCGCACACGCAGGCCATGTGGTTGACGCCGTATTTTTCCTGCACATAACGCAGGGCATTGCCACGGGGCATGCCAGAACGCATGCGCAGTTCCATGATTTCTTCGGTGTTCAGGCCGGAACCAGCACCGCAGCAGAAGGTCTGCTCGCGAATGGTGTTTTCGGGCATTTCAACAAAGTTGTTACACACGGCGTTGAGCACGTAACGGGGTTCATCGAGCAGGCCCATGCCGCGTGCGGGGTTGCACGAGTCGTGGAACGTGGTGACGATATGGTCGTTACGGCTGGGGTCGAGGTTCAGCTTGTTGTGGTGGATCAGGTCAGCCGTGAACTCGGCAATGTGCACCATCTTGGTGGAGGCCGCGTTCTGGAACACCGTGCCCGTGTAGGGCGAAACAGGCGTCGTCATGTGCGAGGGCGACGGGCCGTTGTAGGTGTCCATGTACTGGTTGATCACGCGCCACATGTGGCCGCATTCGCCGCCCAGAATCCACTTGGAGCCCAGACGTTCGGCTTCGGCGTACATTTTGGCATTGAGCTTCTTTGCCATGTTGAACGTAGTAAAGGAGCCGAAGTTGCCGCCTTCTGACGCGTAGGTCGAGAAGGTGTAGTCGAGATCCAGTTCATGGAAGAGCATCAGGTAGCCCATGAAGGTGTAGATGCCGGGGTCGGCAAATACGTCGCCAGAGGGGGTGATGAACAGGATTTCGTGGCCCTTTTCGTTAAAGGGCGTTTTGGGGCGGATACCGGTGATGGTTTCGCAGTCATCGGCCAGCATTTCCACGATTTCCACAAAGGAGTGGGGCTTGATGCCAAGGTGGTTGCCGGTGAAGCTACAGTTTTTCACGGGGTCCATGATCCAGTGGATGCCAAGACCCACCTCGTGCAGCAATTCGCGCACGATGGCGGTGATTTCGGCCGTGTCGATGCCGTAGGGGCAGAAGAGCGAGCAGCGGCGGCATTCAGTACACTGGTAGGCGTAGTAGAAGAGTTCCTTCACTACTTCCTTGTCCCAGCCACGGGCGCCCACTTTCTTGCCCAGAATTTTGCCCAGCATGGTGTGGTCGCGGCGGTAGAGCGAGCGCAAAAGCTCGGCGCGCAGCACGGGCATGTTCTTGGGGTCGTTGGTGCCGAGGAAGAAGTGGCACTTGTCGGCGCAAGCGCCGCAACGCACGCAGATGTCCATGAACAGCTTGAGCGAACGGTGCTTTTCAAGGCGTTCTTCAAAGGCGTCACACAGAATCTGTTCCCAGTTTTCGGGCAGGTTCCAGTCTTCTGCCGCCGGGTCCCATTCATGGGGATTGGGCATGTGCAGAAGTTCCATGGTTTCTTGCTTGGCCGGGTAGCAAAAGCTGCCCGGTGTAAATTCAGGCTTGGTGTCAAGCCAGCCCTGGTCAGGAAAGGCCGGACGGCTGGACACAAGCATTTGCGGCGTAGGTAATTTTGCCATCGTGGAAACTCCTTACTCGGCGGCCTTTTCGGGTTGCTTTTCCAGCGGCAGCCCGGCATCGGCCATGGCGTCGCGGTAGGTATCCTCGTACTCGGCGTAGGTGAAGTACTGCTTGGGCGGATTCCAGGGGTTGATGTGGCGAACGCGGCGAGAGTTGCACGCCATGTTACGCGTGGGGCTGAAGAACACGCCCGGCATGTGCATGAGCTTGGAGAAGGGGAAGTAAATCAGCAGTACGCAAACCAGGGTAAGGTGCGTGAAGAACAGGGCATTGATGCCCGTGGTCGCCACAGGCGCAAAGTGCGTAAGGCCCATGACGAAAATCTTGACCTGAGCGATTTCGGTCTTATCGAAATAACGCAGGCAGATGCCGGTACCCACGATGCTGATAAGCAGCCACAGGGGGAAGTAGTCGTTGGCAAGCGAAAGGTAACGCAGGCGCTGGTTGAAAATGCGGCGCCCCAGCAGGAACAGCAGGGCGGTCAGAACCAAGCCGCCGGTCCAGAAGAAGCGGGGCGAGCCAAACTGCATGATACCGTCGATGGTTTCCAAAAAGCGAATACAGGAAGGCACGGGTTCCATGAAAAAGCGGAAGTGACGGATAAAAACAAGCAGGAAACAGTAGTGGAACAGCAGGGCAAAGACCCACAGCCACTTGGAGGAGTAATAAATGGTGCGCGGCCCGTTGCTTACGGGGTCAAACTCCCGCACGTCCGCAACCGTGTTGCGGAACAAGGAACGGAAGCAGAACACTTCCAGGAACATGCGCTGCACAACACCCCAAGTTGTGCTAGGGCAGTCGAGTTTTGCCTGCTTGATGAAGTCAAGCGACTGCTCCTGCCCACCCGTAGTGGGTATGCAGAAGGGCACGGGCGATTTGGCCCAGTACACCATGCGCCAGACAACACCGGCGATGAACACGACTACTGCCACATAAGGCAGCGCCACGCCGAACAGGCCCGCGAGCCCCACGGCCGCTCCCGCCCAGGCGATGGCTCCTATGAGCAGCACCAGCAGTAATGAATTGAACATTCCCTACCTCACTTCCACTAAAGTTGCCTCAAAAGCCCACCACGGGATTTGAGAGATCTCTGGCCCGCATGCTGCAAAGCCCACGGTCAGGCCTTATGGCCCAATGAACGCGGAATGTCAGCGGTCGTTCCCGGTGGGAACGTTTCCGCTTTCCAGTTGTTGCGCCCAGCGCGCCAATTGAGCGTGCTGGTTGCGTATTTCCGTAATGCGCGACTCTGCCAGAATTTCCCGGTTTTCAACATACATGTCAAAAGCCAAGAGCGTCAGACTGTCGATGCGCGATTCGGTCTCAAGGTAGGCAGCCAGGTCGCCCTGGGCCACAAGTTCGGGCATAACGTGTTCTCTCATAATGGGCTTCATGAGACTGAACACGGCCATGCTCTGGCTGGGGGAGAATTTTTGCACCGCCCGCAACTTGATAAAGCGGTCCATAGCCTTGCGGGTATGGGCCACTTCTACGGCTTCGCCTGTTACGGCATCATACAAGGCCCCCGCAGCTTCCTTGGTCATGTGGGCTACCGGGTTGCCGAAGGGGTCGTCTTTGGTGCGAAGAAAACCTGTTGTTTCAAATGGATAGGTGTCGAATACAGAGTCTGTCCATAAACGCACCATCTCGCCTTTGTGTTTGCGAAATACGTCGATTGCTTTCATTCCGTCCCCATGACCTTTTGTATAAGGCTCTCTCATATAAATAGTAAGCGCAAAGGGCGTCAAGTCCCTTTGCGCTTTTGAAGCGCAAGGATTGCTATTTTTTGCACAAGACCGCCCTTGGCGGTAGGGGCTACGGGCAGGGGGTAGTGCCAGAGCACTGCCCGGCCACTTGGGGTTCAAGCGGCAAATCTGCACTGCCCGTTGCAGAGGGGGAAACAGGAGCGGCGGGCGCAGTTGCATGCCCCGGCTGCTGTTTGGCGGATTTTTTCAGCATGCTGGGCAAACCGTGGTATTCAAAAAAAGGAACAGTTTGCGAACCAGCCATGAAAACATGGGCCTTGTTGCGCAGCATGCGCAGACGCAGCAGCAGCAGCATGTCGGGCGCGGTGGCTGCCATCACAGAAGGAGCGGGCACATCCTGAGCCTTGGCAAGGGCCTCGGCTAGGCTTGCGCCATTGTCCATCAGGCGCAGCATGCGGGACGTTTTGTGCAGGTCAATTTCGCTTTCAGCCAGTGGATAAAAGGCCACGTCCACCCGGCCAGAAAGCAGGGCAATGCCCTCTTGGCAGCTGGGGCATGAGGGCGAAAAAAACATGCGCACGGTTGCTTCCTGACTATTGTCAGTAATGGCCCACACGTCTGCCTGTGTGCGCAGCGCCGTGCCAACATTAACAATAAACAAGAGCCCCCAGATAAGCAGCAATACAGAACGGCCCGGCTTTTCATTGGGCAGGCCAGACCGTGTGCGGTGCGCAGCTTGGCGAAAACCGCAGTAGATCATGGCAAACAGGCAGGCAACAATCAGGCAGCTTACACAGGGGGCGGTAACGGCCATGAGCAGCAAAAGGCCAATGTCACCCAGCAGGGCAAAACCGGCCAGAACCATACCCAGTTGTGCCGCACCCATAAGGGCGGCAGCGGCCAGTGCGGCAAAGGTTATACCGCCAGCCCACCACAGAGAGATACCCGCAATGGATGTATCCTGAAACAGTGCGCAGCCCGAAGTTACGCAAAGGTTAACCTCGTTGCCAAAGGCGCTCCATATGCAAAAGCCAGCTGCAAGAACAGCCATGCTTAAAATTCCGGGGAAAAACTGGTGGGATCGCTTCATGAACTACCTGTGGATGTAATAATCTTTTTCAGGCGCAGCCCCTGCAAAGCGGCATCTCTCTGTATGCCGGTACTGCCGAGGCGGGGCCGATGATGCATGTAACTCGTTTCAGGTTATAGGCTGTTTTTGCTTTTTCGTAAAGCGCGACGCCCTTTGATTGGTATGGACGTGCCCGAACCTGTAGGCTTGTGGGCGGTGTGTTTAAAGAGCGGTGCGCAATGGCTTTGCTAGTCGCAGGGTTAGGGCCGTGGCAGCTGGGTAATGTGCATGCCCCAACGTGGGCTTGCTTGAGGCCGGGCGAGCCAGCCGAGTTGTCACTTTGCCATGCCCGCTCCCTAAGCACAAATGCCTACAGCGGCACAGCCCAAACAAAAGGACGCCCTCGCGGGCGTCCCTTTGTGTTGTGTCTATACGGTCAAGCTTACATGGTGGAGCCGGAGGCCGCACGCTGCATCTTGATTTCGACCTTTTCGGTCAGGCTGGCATAGTATTCGCGAAGGATAACGAGCACTTCGGCGCGGCCAAAGTGATCCGGCACTTCGGCGCCTTCGGAGAGCATCTTGCGCAGCTTGGTGCCGGACAGGATGACGCGATCTTCCTTGGTGTGGGGGCAGGTGCGCATGCTGGCCATGCCGTCACACTTTTTGCAGTAGAAGGTCCAGTCAATGTTCAGCGGATCGCAAAGCAGACGCTTGCCTTCTTCGGCGGGCACAGGAATCTTGCGGAAGATTTCCTGAGCTTCAAACATGCCGTAGAAGTCGCCCACGCCAGCGTGGTCGCGGCCAACCAGCAGGTTGTTGATGCCGTAGTTCTGGCGGAAGGTGGCGTGCAGCAGGGCTTCGCGGGGACCGGCATAGCGCATATCCAGGGGGTAACCGGCCTGGATGACGAAGTCTTTCACGAAGTAGTGGTCAACCAAGGTGTCGATGCACTTCACGCGCACTTCGGCGGGGATGTCGCCGGGCTTCAGGGAGCCCACGAGGGAGTGGATGACCACGCCGTCGCACACTTCAACGCCGATCTTGGCAAGATATTCATGCGAGCGGTGCATGGGGTTGCGCAGCTGAAGAGCGGCAACCTTCTGCCAGCCGCGTTCGTCCATCTTGGCGCGCAGCTGAGCAGGGGTCATGTACACGCCGGGGAACTTCACGGGGTATTCGCCCTGCGAAAGAACTTTGACGGGGCCAGCGATGTTGAATTCGTTCTGAGCAAGAACCATCATCACGCCGGGGTGGTCGGTGGGGGCCACTTCCCAGAACTTTTCAGAGTCGGGGCCGGTGCCCTTGAAGACCAGTTCGCATTCCGACTTTTTGTCGGCTTCGGTCATTTCGTAAACTTCTTCGATCTTCATGGTAGCCATGATTTCGCCTTTGCGAACCAGGGCCACTTCTTCGCCGACCTTGAGGGCCTTGGCGTCGGCAGCGGGAACATCGAGGGTAACCGGAACGGGCCAGAAGGTGCCGTCGGAAAGGGTCATCTTTTCGCAGACGCTCTTCCAGTCAGCCTTGTTCATGAAGCCGTTCAGGGGCGAAAAACCGCCAATGCCCATCATGATCAGGTCGCCCTTGGCGCGGGAAGAAATCTCGATCTGCTTCAGGCCTGCGGCTTTTTTCTTCTCGTCATCCAAGGCCTTACCTTCCAGAAGGCAACAGACCAGACCCTTACCGCCATGAGGAGCTACCAGTTTGGACATTGCGAAATCCTCCGAGTTTTAGTTATGTGGGCATCCTTCCGTGGCCAGCGTCGCCGTGCGGAAGGCCAGTGTTCAAAATGCATCTTGTGAATAATCTAACAAAAAGTCAACTACCTCTTGAAACTTTTCCTGACTACTTGCCGAAAAACCAATGCTCCGGCCAGCCGTGCGAAAAATTCATCGATTGCTATACGCGTAATCGCGCAAAAAGAGAAGGGGGGAAGACAAGAAAAGTGTAACTGAACCCAAAAGATCATGTGAAAGTGCGCTTTTTTTCGCAAACTATTTTACTAGGCTATTGTGCCTTGGTCTCAGGGCCATGCTAAGATTGTTGTTCTGAGCCATATTGCGGGCAGTTTGAGATTCGGTTGCGCAGTGTGCAGTGGGGCAGGGGAAATTTTTCTCAACCTCTGCGCATTTTGTGCGAATAACAAAAAAGGGCGTGGATACCCCACGCCCCTGCCGGTACGTAAAACTGTGTAGTGCCCTGTGGGGCGCAGCCTTGCCTAGAACGGCACGTCGTCCATGTTCGAGGCTTCAGAGGGAAAGGCCGGCCCCAGATCGTCGTCCATCTGCTGGGGCTTGCGGCCGCCCTGCTGGGCATAGCCACCCTGAGGCCGTCCGCCCTGTGCGCCCTGTGCGCCACGGGGGGCATTGCCACGGGGGGCAGCAGGGGCAGCAGGTGCAGAAGGCGCGCCGTAGTCGTCTTCAAAGCCACGGCCACCGCCAGCATCACGCGGGGCATCGCCCTTGCGGTCAAGAAACTGCACGCGCTGGGCCTTGATTTCGGTGGTGTACCTGTCCTGACCCTGCTGATCCTGCCATTTGCGGGTTTGCAGGCTGCCTTCCACATAGATCAGGCTGCCCTTGGCAAGAAAGTTGGCGCAGTTTTCGGCCTGACGCTGAAAAACAGAAACCCTGTGCCATTCTGTGCGGTCAACCTTGTTGCCATCGCGGTCGGTGTAGGATTCGTCGGTGGCAACATTCAGGGTGGCAACAGGCGAACCGCTCTGTGTGTAGCGCAGTTCGGGGTCGCGGCCCAGACGGCCAATAATCATTACTTTGTTCAGCATGGTGATGCTCCAGAGTCGTATGCGATTTTCGGGCTCAGGCTACAAATGCCCGTTCAAGCTGATCCAGCACGTCTTCAAGTTTGTCGCTCAGCTTGTTGGCCTCGCGGGGCTGCCATTCTGCCAAGGCAGCTTCAATATCTGCCTTGAGTCTTGCTGCCTCAAGAATACCGGGGCCAAGGGCCTTGCGGCGCGCCTCAGACCACGGCAAAAACTGCAATCCATCGTCCAGCGCCCGCACCATGTCAAAAACACCGTGCTTTTCGTGTTTGATGGGCACGCTGAATGCCAGCTCTGTAAGTTTGGGCCAGAGCTTTTCCAGCAGGTCTTCGTTCCAAGTAACAGCGCTTACGCGGATTTGCAGTGCTTTGCCCATGGGTGCTCCCTTTGGCGGCAGCCGCCATTGTGCCTGTGCGCCGCACGCCACGGCCCCCGCGCATGCGCAACGGGCCAGGGCAGCGGCAATTACTCGGTTGATGCTAGTCTTTTTCTGTCCACTCGGTCTGCACGCGCATGATCACTTCCTGAATGGCGGGCAGCTGATCCTGCGGGCACACGCCAATAAGGGGCGCACCGGCATCGATATTTTCATTATAGGTAAAGTACACGGCATAGATTACGCCTGCAGGGCCGGAATAGGACAGCGGCACCTCGCGCTTCATGCGCGACATGATGAGCAGTTCCATGCCCTCGCGCACCGCCACCGACTGCGAGTCGGCAGCGCGGATTTTTTTGTCCACCTCTGGTGTGAAGTAGTACTTGGCCCGCTCAGGCGCAACAAAAAGATGCAGGGCCTTTTGCAGCAGTATGCGCTCTACCTCGGCGCGGGTGAGCATGTGGCGCACCACGGCAAGGGGCGTGCCGGCTTCCACAAACGTGCCTTCAAGCTCGCTGTGCAAAAGGCTGATCTCGCCTTTTTCATGGGCAGAAATGGCCTTGGGGTTACGCTCGCGTTCAAGGGTGGCAATAAGCGTGCCCGGCTTTTCCTTCCACTGGCCCTGCGGCCCAACAACCTTATCGCCCTGTTTGATGTCAGAAAAAGTCACCTTGCCCGTGTGGGGCGTGCTGATGACTATTTCGCGGTAGGGAGAAGCCTTTATTTCGTCCAGCAGTGCAGATATGTTTATCATGCTAGGATCCGTTAAGCGTTATATATTGGCGACGTTGCCGTAGACCAGCTTGGCCGGAACCCCGGCAGGTGTGGCCGGGGTATTCCCGGCCACCGCGTCGCTCGAAATTATCTTGCAGCATTCGCGCAAACCGGCATTACCGATAATACAGGTTTCTGCCGCCAATGGTCAGCAGAGCCTGTTTGAGGTTTGCGCGCACTTCACGCCGGTCCCATATGCCCTGAATGTGCCCGCGCGAAAGTGCGCGGTACGAGCGGTGGTACTTGGGCGGAATGTCCATGCCTGTGGTTTCCTTGATAACGCCGGGGCCAGCAAAGCCGATGTTGGAAGAACGCACGGCAAACTGGTAGGGCGAGCAGCCAAGGAAGCTGGCCACTGGCCCAGCAAAGGAATTGGTGTCGTACAGCACCATGTACAGGCCGCCGGATTCAATGTAGCGACGCACGGCCACGGTGCAGCGGGGCATCTGGATAACGCCGTGCGTGCCTTCCTGAATGCGTATGCCAGCCGTGCCGTGCACATAGGCAAGGAAGGGATAGCGCTTCTTTTCGGCGCGCTGGGCAGCTTCCACAAACTTGTAGCCTTCGGCAGCGCCCACAGAGCCGCCACGGAAGGTGCCCATGAGCATGGCAACAACCATCTTGGTGTTGTCTATGCGGGCTTCAAAGGTCATGCAGCCGCTCTTGGCCCCGGTTTTTTTCTGCGCGTCGAGCACGAGGTCACCGAAATTGGGGAACTCAAGGGGGTTGCCCGCCTCAATTTCGCTGTTGAATTCAAAAACAGAGCCGAGATCAAAGACGTTTTTCACATACCATTCTGGTTCCATGGGAAAATGATAACCGCAGTGGCTGCACACGCCCGCAAATTCGGCAAACAGATCGGGGCCCCAGAGGTCAAGGCAGCCGTAGGCTGCGCTGTTGGGGCAGGTGATGGCGCGGTCTGTCTTGTAGCGCGGCGAAATGTAGTTCCACCGGCTGCGGCGGCCATCGTCCGACCATGTGGAAAGGGCGGTCAGTTCCTTGACCTTGCTGTTTTCCACCTTGGTACTGGGCAGCTTGCGCGTAAGTTTGCGCCAAGGAGCCAGCAGGCGGCCCTTGAACACTTCCCATTCGTTGTCGATTTCTTCCATAAAGGTGCGGATGCGCCGCTGGTGCTTGCGGTAGAAATCGTATTTAAAGCTCACCCACGGCTTGGTAACCCAATCCCATGTGGCAACGGCCATCTTGGTAAAGAAAGGACGCCTGTCGCGGGCTGCCTGACGCGAAAGCCGCAAAAACTTTTGCTGGCGGCGTTCACGCAGTCTGTCCTTGGCCGCAGAGGTCAGGCCCCAGCGGGTGTACATTTCGTCCAGATTGGCGTCGGGCTTGCGCACGCGGGCCAAGGCCAGCCCCTTGAGGCCGGGCATGGTGCGCGTGGAGATCACCACCTCGTCGGTGGCGCGCAGCACTTCTTGCCGCAGGTTGCGGAAAAAGTCGAAATGCCACGGGCGGGCACCCAAGGGCGGCTCCTGCACCACGCGGTCGATGTAGCCAAACTTCAGGTTGTCCTGCGCCGTCATCTTGAGGTTTTGGGCGCAGCTTTCGATCAGTTCGGGCGTGGCGCGCTGGCCAGCCTTGATGCGGCCTTCGATGGCGGCGGCACCTTCGGGCGAAATAACCGAGTAGTAGCCGTGCGAGAGCATCAGGCGCTTGTCGGCCAGGCCAATGGCTTCAGCACCGCCAGAGCCGCCTTCGGAAATAACGGCGATAACGGGCACACGCAGGCCAGCCATGCAATAAATGTTGCGGGCAATCTGCTGGGCCGCGCCGGGGTAGTCCTCAATGGGAAACGAGCCGGGCGTGAAAATATAGGTGTGGACTGGTATCCCTTCCGTCTCGGCAACGCGCATGTACTGCTGCGCCTTGGCATTGCCCCAAGGCTTGACCGAGCCGCCGTTGCGGAATTCCGCGCCGTGGCCTTTTTCCTGCCCGATAACCATGACCGACTGGGTGTACACCTTCTTGCCACGGCGGCGGGAAATAACCGCGCGGGCAATGAGCATGCTGGGGTCAAGACTGTGTTCGTCCTGCCCGCCCACTTCGGTAAAGTTGTCGTAGACGTTTTCGAGAATATCGCGCAGGCAGATACGCTGTGAATGGCGTACAATACGTACCTTGTCCATGGGCGTAATGCTGCCTTCGAGGCGGCGTTCCACATAGTTGAAAAGGTCTTCTACCGTGGCAAGTTCGGCATAGGGATCTTCCACCGTGCCAGAGCGCACACGCGCCGTAAAGGCGGTGAGCTTTTCTTCAAGCAGGTCGGCGTTGTCCTTGTGCTTGCCAGCGAATATTTCCACCAGATAGTTCAGCCTGTCGCGCAGGCTCTGGATACGTTTTTCGATGTTGTTGTCCATAATATATTGGGGCCAGCTAGACTGGATTTTGTAGGTAGGCGAAATCCCCGAAATTCAGGGCGGCCAATGGGTTGTCTGCCAGCACGGCTACCCGGTGGTGGCGCGTGCGCGCCGCCGTGGCCGCAGGGCAGCCGCCCGCGCGGGTTGCGCAGGTGGCCTGTGGCCGGTGGGTAAGCAATGCCTTGTTCATGGGCTGGTTCCCTGTCAGAAGCGCAAAATGCGCTCTGTGTTGGCCGCAAGGAAGTTGACGTTGGATTTCAGCTCCTCGCCAGCGGTATTGTGCCCTTCCAGCCGCAGGTCACGCAAAAATTCAAGGCCACGGGCCTTGGCTTCCTCAAGGTCTTTGCCCCAAATGATGGCAAGCGCCAAGTTTGGGTCAAACTCTGTAGGAATTTCATACGGTTCTGTGGTTGGTACATGGGTGAGCATGGTCAGCCATGGCTGTTCTTTCCAGCCAAAACGTTCGATGCGGCCTACCCACGGGGTAAAGTTGTTGTCCGGGTCTTCGGCGATAAGGCGGTATTCGATGCCCAGACCTTCAAAAGTAATATCGTTCTGGCTGTAGCCCAGCGGCTCGCCAAGGCCAATGCGAATCTGTTCGGCAATAAGGTCAACATCGCCCTTGCCGCCCACCTTGGAGATGCGGGCAGAAACGCCGTTTTCAACCTGAATGCGCGTGTTCACTTCCATGAGGAAGGGTTCGCCCTTGCGGGTCACAATCCATTCCCATGTTCCCACGTTGTCATAGCCCACCTTGCGGGCCATGGTGAGAGAGTAGTCAACAATGTCGCGCAGTACCTTGCCCGCGTCAAAGGTATACTTGAGTTCGTCGGGCGCAAAGCCGGGGGCGATTTCAATACGCTTTTGGCGGCCGGTGGACTGGATGGAGCAGTTGCGTGTGCCGAAATGCACGGGGTTCTGGCCAGAGCGGTCAGAAACAACCTGCACTTCAAGGTGGTTGAAGTCGGTAATGCGCTGTTCAATCAGCACGCCTTCGTCCTTGAACTGACGCAGGGCGTAGCTGCGGATGCGGCGGTAGACCGAGCGGAACTGGTCGGGGTCGTAGACTTCTTCAATGCCCATGCCGCCGCCGCCAGCAGAGGCCTTGACCAGCACCAGCGGGCGCTGAATGCCCTGCTGCTCCTGAAATTCAAACACGCTCTTGGCAATGCGTTCGGCTTCCATTTCGTCGTAAATGGGACGGTCGGAACCGGGCACGGTGGGCACGCCTAGGCTGCGGGCCAGACGCTTGGTGTTGATTTTGTCGCCCAGCTCGCGGATAATTTTCCACGAGGGGCCGATGAATATGAGTTTCCGGTCGCGTTTGCTCACGCGGCGAGCAAAACGAAAATCCTCGGCAAAAAATCCGTAGCCGGGATGTACAGCGGTGCAGCCCGCTTCATCGGCCACGGCCATAAGTTCGTTGGCATCGTGGTAAGAAGATACGCGGTAAAGGCTTTTTTCTCCGCCTTGTTCGCGTGCTAGGCGTACATGGCCCGAAGCCGCGTCTTCAGCTGTGAAGATGGCGGCAAAGGCCACTCCCAGCTTGCGGCAGGCGCGCATGATGCGCATGGCGATTTCGCCACGGTTGGCCACCAGAATTTTGTGCTTTTGCAGGGGAATGCTGTCCTGAGCTTTGTCCAAGCCTGTCTCCCTCATTAACTGCGATTTTTTTTGTGTTGGTTTATGTCCGGCATGGCCGCCCGCGCCAGTGGCTGTGGTGGCGTATCCGAAGTTTGGATTTGCATAGCGGGATGTTACGGTTCTGTTTTGTAGCCCGTACCCCCTTGTGGGGTTGCCATTGGCGGGCTATACAGACAGTGCATCCGCACCTCATACCCGTTTTTGGCGCGAAAATCCACTCGCGCAGGGGCTGCCTGGCACAAAAAGCCGCGCAGCTGCAAAGAGAAGCGCGGCGCGGATTGCGGCCTGACAGCAGACCACAGAGCCAATTTTTCAGGGGGGATTCTATGCAAAATTTTCAAGATGTCCAGCGTGCCGCCATTGCCCTGCGCCAGCGTATTGAGGCCGCGCAGGGGCCCACGGCCCTGCCCTTGGGTGCGCGCAAGCTAGACATTGGCGCTGCCGCAGATGCTGACGCGCCCATTGGCATTGTGCTGGGCACGGGGCTTTCGCATTTGGCAGAAAAGCTGCAAGACAGGCTGGTTGTGCCCTATGCCGAGCTGCCGGGTTTTCCTGTTTCCAGTGTAGAAGGGCACGCGGGATGCTTTGTATGGGGCCGTTTTCCCGGTGCGTGTGGCGAGGACGACTGCGTGGGCCGCTACGCGCTTATCCAGCAGGGGCGTTGCCATTTGTATGAAGGGCGCAGCCCCGCCGAGGTCTGTATGGGCGTGCGGGTTATGGCAGCCCTAGGCGTCAGGCAGCTTATCATTACCAATGCCGCTGGCGGGCTCAACCCGCAGTTTGATGCGGGCGGCATCATGTGCATGACCGACATCATCAACCACACTGGCCAATCGCCGCTTACCGGCTTTAATTATGAGGAATGGGGGACGCGATTCCCCGATATGTGCACGCCGCTGGATGCAGAACTGCGTGCGCTGGCCTTGGAAACAGCCGCAAAAATGAATTTGCGCCTTGAGC
>CAYPRZ010000042.1:0-16998 GCA_964413315.1 uncultured Desulfovibrio sp.
TGCATCGCGCCGCAGTTTGTGGGCCAAGGCCACCTCTGGTGCGAGCAGAAGAATGCTTTTGCCAGCGGCCAGACAGGCCTTGGCAAGCTCAATGTACACGGCGGTTTTGCCGCTGCCAGTTACACCAAACAGCAGGCGCGAGGCGGCCGTGTTTTGGCGCAGGGCTTCAAGCATGCTCTCAAGCGCCGCGTTCTGGTCGTCGTTGAGGCTGAACGGGGGCGGCGGCGGGGGCAGCAGACTTTGCTCGGTGGCATCAATAATATCGTCATCAAGGCCGCTCTCGCGCGAAAGGTTCACGTGGCCGGCTTCAAGCAGGGCGTGCAGGGCCGGGGCAACGGCCTGCCCCAGTGATTGTACTAGCCGTCTGCGGCTCACGCTGCCGTGCTGGTGCAGATAGTCCAACACCTCAACCTGTCTTTTGGCCGAGGGCCGCACAGGCCACGGTGGGTCAACCCGCAGCAGACAAAATTCTTCGCTGGCGGCGTCTGTGCCGGGGGGCAACATGCGGGCCGTGCCACTGCACAGTGCCAGCGCCAGCTCTTGCCGCTGCTGCGCTGTGGCCTCGCGAATGCGCGCCAGCGTCCATGCCGCTGCCTGCCCCGATGTGATGTGGCGCAGCCGCACCCGCGCCAAGCGCAGCCCCTGAGGCAGCACATGCCCCAGAATATGGCCGGGGTGCAGACCCTGACGACGGGCCAGATCTTCAGCCAGTTCCAGCAGACCAGCCGAAAGCAGCGGGGAGCTTTCCAGCGGCCATGCAAGGCTTTTGCACTCCACACCTTCGGGCATATCGGCAGTGGGGCTCACGCGCAGCAATACTGCTGCCCGCAGGGCTGTGCGGTCGCCCCTGCCAAGGGGCACAGCCACGCGCAGACCCGGCTGCCAGAAGTCAGCGGGAAATTCGGGCGGCAGCAGGTAGGTAAGGCTGGCGTAAGGCGGGGTGAGCAGGGCAACTGTGGCGTACATGAAGGGCAGAGTTACGCAATACGGCCATGAAGGCAAGCCTTGGCACGGCAATATCATTTGTGTCTTGTGCTGGGGCAAAACAAGCGTGTCTCCCCCGGCAGTACCGAAAGAGACACGCAGATACGGGCCTGTGGCTATGTTTTAATGGAACTGCACAAAATTTTTGAGCAGTTTGAGCAGGTCGTAGCGCAGCTCTTCGTCCTGAAGGGCAAAGTAGATATTGGCGGTGAGAAATTCGGCCCAGTCGCCAGCGTCAAATCGCATGCCAGACATGCGCACTGCCATCATGCCCCTTTCCTGCGCCATGGCCTGTAGGGCGTCGGTAAGCTGAATTTCGCCACCGTGGCCGGGTTCGACCTTTTCAAGGTAATCAAAAATGTCGGGCGTGAGCACATAGCGGCCCACAATGGCCATGCGTGAGGGGGCGTCCTCGCGGGCAGGTTTTTCTACCATGCTTTTGACGCGGAACACGCCGGGGGTCACTTCGTCGCCGTCAATAATGCCGTAACGGCTCACTTTTTCCCACGGCACTTCCATAACGCCGATGACCGGCATCTTTTCTGCCATGGCCACTTCAATAAGCTGTCCAATGCCGGGTGCACCGCCAAACATGAGGTCGTCGCCCACCATGATGGCAAAGGGATCGTCACGCACAAGCTCACGCGCACACAGCACCGCATGCCCAAGACCAAGCTGGCGCTTTTGACGCACAGACATGATGTTGACCATCTCGGCCACCTTGCGCACTTCGGCCAGTTTGTCCAGCTTGCCAGCGCGTTCAAGCACGCCCTCAAGCTGAAGGTTGTAGTCAAAGTGGTCTTCGATAACCGTTTTGTCGCGGTTGGTCACAAAGATAACATCTTCGATATTGGCGCGCTGGGCCTCTTCAACCACATACTGGATGACAGGCTTGTTGTAGATGGGCAGCATTTCCTTGGGAATATTCTTTGTTGCAGGCAAGGAACGGGTTCCCCATCCGGCCACGGGAATGACGACTTTACGAATATTCTTCATGCATGCCTCCAAGGGGGGTAGACAAATCAATGTGAATTAGCGGCAAACCGATGCAAGCATTATACGTATGGCGGCAATTCTGCAAGTTTTGTTTGCTGTGCAAAATGCCGAAAAGCGATGCCGCATATCCAAGAAAATCAGCGCAATTCGCGTTCCACAACAACGGCCAGATCTTCCGCATAGGCTTTGACCTTGTCGGGGTTTTCGCCTTCTACCATAACGCGGCACAGGGATTCTGTGCCAGAATAGCGCAGCAGCACCCTGCCGCGTCCAGCCAGATCGGCCTCTACCTTGGCAACGGCCTCGCCAATGGCGGGGCGTTCTTCAAAGGGCAGCCTTTTTTCCACACGCACGTTGATAAGCTTCTGCGGGAAGGGCTGGAGCCTGCCAGCCAGTTCCGAAAGGGGCTTGTCTTTTTCGCGCATGATACGCAAAATTTGCAGGGCAGCCAGCAGACCGTCGCCGGTGGTGCTGTATTTGTGGAAAATGAGATGCCCCGACTGCTCGCCGCCAAGCATGGCACCCTCGCGGCGCATGGCTTCCATAACGTAGCGGTCACCCACCTTGGTGCGCAGCAGCGATCCGCCGTGGTCTTTCATAAATATTTCCAGCGCCATGTTGCTCATGGCTGTGGCAACCAGCAGGTTGCCCGGCAGCTCGCCTCTGGCCATCATGGCCTGTGCGCACATGGCCATGAGCTGGTCGCCGTCGATAATATTGGCGTGCTCGTCCACAACAATAAGGCGGTCGGCGTCGCCGTCCAGCGCAAGGCCCACGTCTGCCCGCACCTCGCGCACCTTGGCCGCTACCAGCTCTGGGTACAGCGAGCCGCAGTGCTCGTTGATGTTGGTGCCGTCAGGAGTTGTGCCAATGCGAAAAACCTCGGCTCCCAGTTCTTCAAGCGCCAGCGGGGCAACTTTGTAGCTGGCCCCGTTGGCGCAGTCAACCACAATCCGCAGACCTGACAGGGTCAACTGCGTGGGAAAACAGCTTTTTGTGTAAACAATATAGCGGCCCCCGGCGTCTTCAATCTTGGTGGCGCGGCCAACGCCGCGCGCTTCGGGGAAGGGCCACTTGAAGTCGGTATCAAGAACCATAGCCGAGATTTCGTCTTCCGTCATGTCGGGCAGTTTGTAGCCCTCGGCGTCAAAAAACTTGATGCCGTTGTCGTGGAAGGGATTGTGCGAGGCTGAGATAACCACGCCAAGGTCGGCCCGCATGCTGCGGGTAAGAAAGGAAATGGCCGGGGTAGGCAGGGGGCCAGTCATGATAACGTGCATGCCAGCGGCACACAGGCCAGCGGTAAGCGCTGATTCAAACATATAGCCTGAAAGGCGCGTATCCTTGCCGATAACCACCTTGTGCTGGTGGTTGCCGCGCCGAAAGCGCACGCCTGCCGCAAGACCAAGGCGCAGGGCCACGTCAACGGTCATGGGATAGTTGTTGACCGTGCCACGCAGTCCGTCTGTGCCAAAAAGACGCTCAGCCATGAAGACTCCTTGCCTGAGTATGCAGTTACGCTGTGCCCGCTCTGTAGCAGATGTGCGGGCAGCGTTTTGAGTTATAGTGCCGCGTGGGGCCAGTGGCCGCTAGGCGGTATGTATGCCATGGATGCGGCGCATGTCAGTGCCGCAAGCCAGTGCAACCTATTTCTTTTTTCTGGTTACCGTAACTTCTTCCGTAACCGGGTTCAAGAGCGTCATGCCCTCTGGCAGTTTAAAGCGCAAGGGAACCTTGATGCTCTCGCCCGGCGGAATATCGGGCGTTATGAGCGAAATATCCATTTCGCCAAGGTAGCGGCTATTTTTGGCGAGCGCATCGGGCACTTCAACCAAAACGGCAATCTCGTCGGGCTCAACCGTATAGAAGGGCCTGCTTTCTTTGGCAAGTTCAACCTTGCAGCGGCGCGAAACAACGGTGCGTCCGCTGGTGATGGTATACTGCACCTTTACCGAGGGCGGGTTGGCCGTGACCATGCTTGGGGTATCGAGGGTGATGGTTTGGTGTACGGTAGAACCGGCGGCCTTGGGGTCAAGCATAATGGTGAGCGGCACGCTTGAAATGGCCGAAATAACAGATTCCGGCCCACGCAGGGCCACCGTGGCCGGGGTAACGCTGACATTTTCCACCGTCAGAGCGCCACCGCGCAAGGGGGAATCAATGACGGCCCGCACGGGCACACTGCGCTCCTGTAGGTTGTCGGCTTTTACGACAATACGCGGCGGCTGCACGTCAATGAGCTCAAATGCGCGGAACCGGGCCCCAAGATGTTCAGCTGAAAGGGGAACAACTGTAGTGCCCTTTTTGATGCTTGAAAGATCAACAGCCTGAATGATCTTGCCCTGAGTTACAGACCGCAGCAGGGTTTCTGGCCCGCGCAGGCGAACAACGGCCTTGCTGATAAGACCGTCTGTGACCACAAGATTGGTAGGAATACCCACGTAGTCGAGGTTTACTTCTATCTGCGCTTCAAGCCTGTCGCGAACGCTAACCATGTACCACATACTTACGGCAATAAACAGCGCAAGCAGCATGGAAAGCAGATGCGGCGGGCGGCGCGAGGGATCAGAGGATTTCATCAAGCACCTGCCTGAGACGTGTTGCGTCAAGGGCGCGCATAAACTCGCCCTTGAGGGCAACGGATATTTCGCCTCTTTCTTCGGATACTACAATAACAAGGGCGTCGCTTTCGCGGGCAATGCCAAGAGCTGCGCGGTGGCGTGTGCCAAAGTTCTGCCCCTTGGCTTCTGCCAGCGGCAAAATACAGGCGGCGGCGGTAATTCTGCCACGGCTGATAATAACTGCGCCATCGTGCAGCGGAGCCTTGGGGTAAAAAATATTCATGAGAAGCTGGCGCGAAAGCTGGGCATCAATCCGCACGCCCTCGCGCTTGATCATGTCGCCAAGGCGCATGCCGCGCTCAACAACAATAAGCGCACCCACCCGTAGGCGGGCCATTTCTACGCAGGCGGTTACCACTTCTTCCACGCCGGTTTTCTGAATGGTTGAGCGCCGAAAGATTGGCCGTGCACCCATCTCACCCAATGCCTGACGAATATCGGCCTGAAAGATGACCACAATCAGAATAAACAGGGAGCTAAAAATGTGCTGTAAGAGCCAAGTGAGTGTGTAAAGCCCCAAGGCACTGGAAAAAAAGTACAGCAGCGTAAGCAGCCCCAGCCCTGTAAGAACAGTGAGAGCCCGCGATCCGCGCAGCATCTGTATGACTTGGTACAGCAGTATGCTGACCACGGCTATGTCAATAATATCGCGCCAGTCTATGGCAATATGGTCAAACACGGTGTGTTCCTTGCATCAATGTGTATGGTGCAACCGTAGCCTACAGGCAGCGCCTGTTAACCATGCAATGTGTGCGCAACAGCCAGCCAATACGCCCTGCGCTGTAGCGTGCGCAGCATTTGCAGCTTAACGGGCGGGGTGTTGCGGGTTATGGTTTGGCCATGGCCCTTGCGTGTTCCTTTTCAATGTACATGGCTGCATCTGCATAGCAAAGCAGCCCATCTGCTGTTTGCGCATCTTCGGGGTAAACGGCCCTGCCCATGCTGAAGGTAATGGGGCCGGTAATATTCAGCTCTGGCACCCCACGGGCAAGGTCTCTGCGCACAGCCTCAAATATGGCATGGTCGCGTTGGGTATCAGGAGCGCCCGCAAGCAACAGCACGAATTCGTCACCCCCTATGCGCCCCAAAACATGGGCCAAGGGGGCATGCGCGCGCACTACCGCTGTGAAGAGTTGCAATACTCGGTCACCGGCCTCATGTCCATAGGTGTCATTAATTGGTTTAAATCTGTCTAAATTAATGTAATATAAAGAAAAATTATCTGATTTGTGGGCACTGACACGTTTTTGCAATTCGTCAAACAGGCCACGCCGATTGAGAGCCCCGGTGAGGGGGTCGCTGTAGGCTATGGCCTCAAGATACTTGCGTATTCCAGTAAGTTCATAATTTCTTTGAACAAGTATGGATAAAAATAGGCTTAGCAGCACACTCATACCCACATAAAGCCAAGACTCTAGCGATTGGTACCAAGCTTCGCCTGAGGCAATGCGGATAGTCCACTTGGTGTTGAATAGATTCAGGGGGATTTCAACCGTCATTGGCCCGTTTGCCGATGTCATGCTGCCCGCAAGAAGGTTTGCTTCGTCCCTGTTTTTACCATCGCGCCATATGCCAAAGGGAATGTGCATGCTATCAAGCATGTACAGGTCTGAAACATCCAGCACATCAGGAAAGCGTAAAAAAATTGCGGCTGTACCCCAGTATTGGGCATGTTTTTGAGAATCATTGAGATACAAGGAAAGCCGCCCCACAAGTGCAGAATTGCCGTTAGGCAACACCACTGGCCCGGTCAGGGTAAGGCGCGAGGCGTGGCGGGCTCTCAGCACTTCGTTGCAGCCAAGCCCGCCAGAAAGCATGTTTTTCCCAATAAGCATGTTGTTGTCGGGGCTGACAGGAAATACCGTGCTGATCGTGCCGCCGGGCGCTAGGGCAAAAGCCTGAATAATGTTGTCGTCGCGCAGAGCTGCGGCCACGCGCTCAAATTCTACTATGCGGCCTTGACCATCAACAACAAGCGCACTGAGAGTTTCTATTTTAAAAACAAGCCGCAACAGCTCGTTGTGCAAATTGTCGCGCTGTGAGCGAGCCAGGCTTTCAAGCTTGACGCGGTTGACCTGCTGTTTGCGGTCAATCAAAACCCACGAGAGTGCTAGGTTTATAGTCAGGGTAATAAGCAATATTCCGAGAAAAGGGCGAGTTGTCATAAATCGCACCATGCCGGCATGCTCGCAGTAGAAAACGGTTGTGTATCAGCAAGCCTCTAGAGCCAAAGCCACAGTCATGGCCTGACGTGCGGCAGCCACATCGTGCACCCTGTGCCAAAAAATACCCTTGCCACGCAGCATGGCCGTGGCTGTGGCCGTGGCCAGCCCGCGCTGCTGGGGCGGCAGGCCAAGCAGCCCGCCAAAAACAGATTTCATGGAGAGCGCCATGAGCACAGGCCGCCCAAGGTCAAGCCAGTCTTCTGGATGGGCAAGCAGAGCAAGGTTGTGCTCTAGCGTTTTGCCAAAGCCAATGCCGGGGTCGAGCACTATGCGGTTTTCTGGCAGCCCGGCTCGCACCAGCCGTGACATTTCGCGCTCAAAAAATTCGCGCACTTCACGGCGCACATCTGTATAGCTGGGGTTGTGCTGCATGGTCTTTGGCCTACCTTGGCTGTGCATGAGCACATAGCCCGGTTTGTACTGCACAAGCACATCCAGCAGGGCCGGGTCAAACGAGCAGGCAGAAATATCGTTGATGATGGATACGCCCATGCCAAGCACCGTTGCGGCAGTGTCTGCATGGTATGTATCAACTGAAATAACCGCAGCAGAAGCCTTGCGCCGCAAGCCAGCCAACACGGGCAGCAGACGTTCTGTTTCCTGCCGGGGCGAAAGCTCTGCCGCGCCGGGGCGTGACGACTCCGCACCCAGATCGAGAATATCCGCCCCCTGATCGCGCAGGGCAAGGGCGTGGCGCAAGCCAGGGGCTGGGCTGTCGTGCTGGCCGCCGTCATAAAACGAATCGGGCGTCAGGTTTACAATACCCATTACGCCAAAGGGGGAGGGCGTCTTTAACGCCCGCCCCCCAAGAATATGCCAGTCTGCGCTTGTGCTACAAGCAGAATGGCGAGTGCTATCGGTCATTATCGTTACTGTTGGTCTGGCTGGTATCAGTCTTTGCTTGCGCCGCGCCAGTAGTGTTCTCAGGCTTGGATTCCGTGGCCTGTGCGCTGGTGTCAGGTTCAATGACAAATTCAGCTGCGGGCTTTGCGGGTTTGGCCTTGGGTGCGGCGGGCGCGGGCTTGCCGTTGGTATCAAGTGGCGGCAATTCCTTGTTGTCCATGAGCAGCTCAAGGTCGTTGCCGGTGATGGTTTCGCGGTCAAGCAGGGCCTGAGCAATGCGGTGCAGAGCGTCCAGGTTTTCCTCAAGCAGCTTGCGGCAGCGGCTGTGCGCCTCTTCCACAATGCGCTTAACTTCAGAATCCACCAGACGGGCGGTGTCTTCGCTAAAGTTCTTGTTCTGTACCCATTCGCGCCCAATAAACACTTCTTCGCCAGTTTCACCAATGGCAAGCGTGCCCACGGCTTCGCTCATGCCCCATTCGCACACCATCTTGCGGGCCATGCGGGTGACGCGCTCAATGTCATTGGATGCGCCGGTGGTGATGTCGTCAAAGATAATTTCTTCCGCCACGCGGCCACCCAGCAGCACCACAAGGTTGTTGCGCAAAAAGGTGCGCGAGTAGCCGTGGCGGTCTTCTTCTGGCAGCTGCATGGTAACGCCAAGGGCGCGACCACGGGGTATAATAGTGACCTTGTGCACCGGGTCAGAGCCGGGCAACAGGCGGGCCGCAAGGGCGTGGCCGCCTTCGTGGTACGCGGTGATGCGCTTTTCTTCTTCAGAAAGGATCAGGCTGCGGCGTTCGCGGCCCATGAGAACCTTGTCCTTGGCATATTCGAAATCGCGCATGTCCAGTCGGTCCTGATTGAGCTTGGCGGCCTGAAGGGCGGCTTCGTTAACCAGATTTTCCAGATCAGCGCCCGAAAAGCCCGGTGTGCCGCGTGCCAGAGTTTCCAGATCAACGTCGGCAGCAAGGGGCGTGCGCTTGGTGTGCACTTCAAGGATACGGCGGCGGCCGCGCAGGTCGGGCGTGGGAACCATAACCTGACGGTCAAAACGGCCGGGACGCAGCAGGGCGGGGTCGAGCACGTCGGGGCGGTTGGTGGCGGCAATAAGGATAACACCCTCGTTGCTTTCAAAACCGTCCATTTCCACCAGCAGCTGGTTCAGGGTCTGCTCGCGTTCGTCATGCCCGCCGCCAAGGCCAGCACCACGCTGACGGCCCACGGCGTCAATTTCGTCAATAAATATCAGACAGGGAGCATTTTTTTTGCCCTGCACAAAAAGGTCGCGCACGCGTGAGGCGCCCACGCCCACAAACATTTCAACAAAGTCAGAGCCAGAGATGGAAAAGAAGGGAACCCCGGCCTCGCCAGCAACGGCGCGGGCCAGCAGGGTTTTACCCGTGCCGGGAGGGCCCACAAGCAGTACGCCCTTGGGTATGCGGCCACCAAGGCGGGTGAACTTTTTGGGGTTGGAAAGAAATTCCACCACTTCGGAAAGTTCGTCCTTGGCTTCGTCAACACCAGCCACGTCGGCAAAGGTAACACGGGCGCTTTCCTGATTAAGCAGACGCGCGCGCGAACGGCCAAAACTCATGGCCTTGCCGCCGCCGCCCTGCATCTGGCGCATAAAGAAAATCCACACGCCCACAAGCAACAGCATGGGAAACCACGAAACGAGCAGGGTCATGTACCAAGGCTGCTCTTCCGGCGGTTCTGCTTTTACTTCAACCTTTTTTTCAATAAGGCGGTTGACCAGATTGAGGTCTTGCGGGGCATAAGACTGCACCATCTTACCGTCAGAAGTTCTGCCGGTAAGTGTGTGGCCCTGAATGGTGACGGACATGAGCTGTCCGTTATCCACCTGACTGAGAAAATCTGAATAGGGCACCCGCTGGGTGATACCCTGCGGCTGCTGGAACATATTGAAGAGCATGACCATTGCCAGGACGATTATTGCCCACAGCATCAGGTTGCGGCTTATCTGATTCAACACTGCCTCCGTTACGTTTTCCGCGCGCGGGGGCGCACGGCTAGGCCGTATATATGGCCAGCACAGTTACCAAAATACTACTTGCATGCGGGCGGTGTCAAATGTTCGTAAGTATTTGCGGCCCGTGCAGCAGGCGTTGTAACTGCGCCTGTCTTATTGATTATAATACACAAATCAGTATTGGCAATGGACAAAAGATCTTACACAAGTACCAAGATCGGCCTAAGGCATTTGCTATCAAGCTGCTAGCCATGCCGCGTGGGCACTGATACCAGCCGGGGTGCACGCACCCCCTTGCGGATAAAGGGCTTTTGCCCTATGGTGCGCCCATGCGGAGACGTTTCGTCACCGGTGTGGCGCCCGGTCTTCAAAACCGGTGGCAGGCCTTGCGGTCTGTGGTAGGTTCGACCCCTATACGTCTCCGCCAATAAATTTTGTTTCGCCTTGCTGTGCGCGGCAGGCCTTTTTTACCCGGTTCTGCCGGGTTTTTTTGTTTCTGCGCACGGTGCGCGCGGGGCCAGCCTGTTGCAGCTGGCCCCGGTGCAGAGCTATTTGTCGGATTTCTTTTTGTGGCTTGAACGCAGGTGCAGCCGCATGGGCGCGTGCGTGATGCCAAATATTTTGCGCAGGGCGCGTTCGAGATAGCGGGTATAGCTTTCGGGTATGCGGTCGGCATCACTCACAAAGCACACAAATGTTGGCGGCGAGGTTTCTGCCTGAGTAAGGTAGAAAAACTTGGCGCGCACGCGCTTGACCACCGGCGGCTGGTGCTTGTCCAGCACTTCTTCCATGGCGCGGTTGAGCTTGCCAGTGGAGATGCGCACGCTGCATTCTTCGTGAATCTGCGTTGCCAGAGGCAAAATCTTTTTCAGGCCAGTGCCCTTGAGCGCCGAAACATTCAAAATCGGCACATGCGGGCAAAAGGCCAGCATTTCTGAAATGTTTTTCTTGAGCCTGTCCAGCGAATCGCGCGGGGCAAGATCGCACTTGTTGATCAGCACCATAAAGGGCGTTTTGCGCGTGTTCAGCATGTCCATGAGGCGCTTGTCCTGCTGGCTTACGCCTTCGGCTGCGTCCAAGGTCAGCAGGGTAACGTCGGCCTTGGTGCTCGACTTGATGGCCGAGTTGACCGAGTACTTTTCCACGCTGTCGGTGATCTTGGTGCGGCGGCGCACGCCTGCGGTATCCACAAAAACATAGTCGCGTCCATCGCGGGTGAAGCGCACGTCAACACTGTCACGCGTGGTTCCCGCTACGTCAGAAACAATCATGCGGTCAGAGCGGGAAATGGCGTTGATGAGCGATGACTTGCCCGCGTTGGGGCGGCCAAGCATGGCCAGCTTGAGCGTGGGCGGCGCGGGCGGTTCGCTTGAAGTGTCTTCTGGCAGAAGCTCCACAAGTTCTTCCACAAGGGCGTTGATGTTGTGCCCATGTTCAGCAGAAAGCGCCAAGACGGGAAAGCCCAGAACGTGGAATTCGGCCATGAGCTCGTCTTCGTGCTCAATGCCGTCAACCTTGTTGACCACGCAAATGGTGGGCAAGCCCTTGCGGCGCACATGGGCGGCAAGGTGCTCGTCGAGGGGCAGCAGGCCGTCGCGGCCATCAACCACAAAGGCCACGGCGGCAGCGCCAACAAGTGCGGCCTCGGTTTGCGCAAGAATGTCGCGTTCAAAGCCGCGAATGCCTTCAGGGCCTTCCACAACGGCGGCGTGGGCATCAAGGGTGATGCCGCCTGTGTCCACAATGCCGAAAACGGGGGTGTCCTTGCGGCGCACCACACCGTCCATGCGGTCGCGGGTAACGCCGGGGCGGTCATGGGTGATGGCCCGATTGCTGCGGATAAGCCTGTTGAACAGGGTGGATTTGCCCACATTAGGGCGGCCCACCAGAATGACGCGGGGCAATGTATCTGCCATGAGAATACCTTAGTGTGTGCCTAGGCTATGCTAGGCGTGATAGCGTGCGTGAAGTGGAGTGCGCCGTCACGTAATTATGCGCTGCATCAACAAGCAGGTTTGTGAGAGTTCTGCTTGCTGCGGCGTTTGGCTGTATTGCCGGGCAATTTGCCTCGACGGCCAGTGACATTTGGGTTTTATGACGGCTTTACTGGCGTAAAAATTTATTTGTAGCACTTTGTTCTGTCAAAGGGAAGGCCCCACAGCCGCCCCCATGTTCCGGGGTTTCCGCCGTTGCCACAGGGTCGGGCATCTGCTCAAGTGCGTGTTCACCTGCCCATGCGGGCAGACAGGAAAAAACGCGGCCACAAGGCATGGTTATGCGCAGGGCGTGCAACAGCAGGCTTTCTGCGGGCAACAGTTTTGCCTTGTCCGTGCCGCTCATGCGGGCAGGTGCGGGCAGGCTGCTGGCCCCGCGCGGCACATGCCGGCGCGGCGCAGAACCGTATTTGGAATCGCCCACCACTGGGTGCCCCATAGCTGCAAGCTGTACCCGGATTTGGTGGGTGCGGCCAGTCAGCAAGCGCACAAGCAACAGACTTTGACGTGCGCCCACGCGCAAGGGACGCACAAGGCAGAGCGCCTCACGGCTGTCGGCCTCGCCCGGTGCGGCGGGGCGCACCTTTTCGTAGCCCTGCGCAGAATCCTTAAGCAAAAAATGACGCAGCAGCTGGGTTTCGGCAAAGGGCCAATTGCCCTGAACCCACACCACATATTCCTTGGACATGGTTCCTGACCGCAGTGCATCCTGCGCCGAGCTCAGGGCCTCGTATGATGCAGCAACCAGCAATACGCCAGATGTTTCCTTGTCTAGCCGGTGCACAGGCACAGGCTTGAAGGGAGCATCGGCAAAATATGCGGCCAGCCGCGAGCTGAGGCTGTCTTCATGCCCCGTACCGGGGTGGGTGGGCAGACCTGCTGGCTTGTTAAAGGCCCACAGGTAGCCATCTGTACCGATCATGGGCGGCAGAGGCGGCGAATCGGCCTTGCGAAAGCCAGATGCAAAATCTGTTGGCTCTTGCGGCCCGTCTGTTGCGGTACTTTCTTCTGCCATTTTAAAGGCAAAAGGAGGAAGGCGAACAATATCGCCTGTTTGGACGCGCGCAAAGGGTTTGCATCGGCTGCCATTAATACGCACCTGACCTGTACGCACCCAGCGGTGCAGCAGGGTGGGTGGCAGGTTCAGCCGCCTTTGCAGGAACTGTAACAACTTTTGGCCGCTTTCGGTCTCTTGCACCATGGGTTGTTCTGGCAGCAATTGCGTGCCCGAACCCACGGCAGAGCCCTGGGCCTGCGTAGGGGGAGGGTTATCTTCCGACATGCGGATACTGTGGCGCAAAGCCAGCCTTGCGTCAAGAGCACAAAACGGTGCAGTGCCACCATTGTTGCATTTTACTTATTACAGATAGCGGCAGTCGTTGAGTGAAACCTTGGCATTTGTGTGGTTTTCTATCCAGTCTTTGATTTGCTGGCGTGTTTGCGCTCTGGTAGTTAGCTTGTGGCGCAGCATGGCCCTGTCAGCCTCCACCATTGCGCTGGCAATGCTTGTCTGCATGGTTTCGGCACAGGCCGCGCCCATGGCAAGCAACACTGGCGGGCGGGTATGGCCCTCATTATGGCGCTCAAAGCGTTGCAGCAGAGTGTGCATAACCTCGGCAACCGCAGTGATGTTACAGCCGGGCAAAAGAACGGTATATTCATCGCCGCTCATGCGCGCCACGCATGCGGCAGAATCAAGCCCGCCGCGCAGCAGCAGGGCCGCCTGACAAAGCACGGAGTTGCCTTCTTCGTGGCCGAGATGGTCGTTGATCATCTTGAGCCCGTTAACATCTGCCGCAATCACCCCCACAGGGCGCACGGCCTGTTGTTCCAGCTCGTCCACCGTCATTGTAAAAAATGTGCGGCTGCGCAGTCCGGTGAGGGGATCGTTGCGCACCAAATCTTCAAGGTGTGCCCTGTCGGCCTGACTGGCGCTTATGTCTGTGTGCAGCCCCACAACTCTGGTGGCCTGACCTTGGGCATCGCGCTGGGTTACATTGCCACGGCCAAGAATCCACGCCCATGTGCCGTCGGCCCGGCGCATGCGGTAGGTGCACTCAAAGGTATCGCCGTGCGCGGGCGAGGCAATAATGTCTTTTTGCATGGGAACCACATGAACGTGGTCGTCGGGGTGGATTTTTTCCTCCCACGAGCTCAGCAAGGCGGGGAAGGTTTCGGGCGTGTAGCCCAGCATCTCTATATAACTGGGGCTGTAATAGACCGTATTTGTAACGGCGTCCCAGTCCCACAGGCCATCGCCAGAGGCGTTGAGGGCCAGCATGAGGCGGGCGTGGTCTTGCGTGGTGTGGGCTGTGGATGCCCGCTGGATGGAGAACCGTGCAGAAGGCAAAAGGCCGGGCGATTGCCTGTCAATGGCGCTTATGCAGCCAATGATCCGCTCTGCTTGGCCCTGGTGGTCGCGTGTGAGGGTTACAAGCTGGGTGCGGGCAAGTATGCCGTTGACCGGAAAACACAGCTCAACATGCGCCCCAATGTGGCCTTCTACAAAGGTTTGCAGTGATTGTTGCAGTAGCTCTCGTTTTTCCTGATGGCATGCAGAAAGAAAGGTAAACATGCTTTTAGGAGGGTTGCCCTCCATACCGAGCATGCGTTGCGCACCACGGCTCAAGCACAAATAGTCGGAAACAACGCGCCATTCCCATACGGCGTCGTTAGTGTTCATTTCAATAAGTGGCTGATGCGGAAAAAAAGGGAGTGCTCGCATGGCAATCCTTGGAATACCAGGATTTGTGGCTTGCCAACAGAAAAGGAAAACCTATGGTGACAATACCGTTGCAGGCGAGAATACTCTTGCTAAAGAAAAATTGCCAGTAAGAATTTATATATAGCCCTAGATATTTTGCAAATTATTGAGGCAATAGTGAATTGCGAGAGTAGGCGCAGGAAATATTAAGAATGTGATATGCATATAGATTTATAGTATCGGCGTAGTGCTAGTACTAGTGCTCGTGCGGCTCGTTGCCCAGCGGGTGGGCGTGCATGTGGGCGTGCGCAAATGAAGGAGCGCAGCTGTGCAGGTGGTTATGGGCAATGGTGAGATACTGGGTAGAGGTTTGTGCCAAAAAATCCCAGTCGTGTGAGATGGTTATGCGAGCAGTATCCAGACTGCTCAAAATGTCGATGATGCGCTGGCGGGCATCGCTATCAAGCCCGTTTGTGGGTTCATCAAGCAGCAGAGCCTCTGGCTGCATGGCCATGACAGCCGCAAGCGACACCAGCTTTTTTTCCCCACCCGAAAGGCGGTGCGTAAGGCGGTCTTCAAAGCCCGCAAGGCCAAGGTTGCGCAGGGTTTCTATGGCGCGTTCCTTGGCTTCATCGGCGGCAAGGCCAAGGTTGAGGGGGCCAAAGGCCACGTCTTCCAGCACAGTGGGGAAGAACAGCTGATCTTCAGCGTGTTGCAGCACAAAGCCCACCTTGCAGCGCAAGTTGTGAAAATCCTTTTCGTCGTTGAGGGGCGCACCATGAAACAGCACCTGTCCGCTCTGGGGCCGGGCAAGGCCGGTGATGCATCTGAAAAGGGTGGTTTTGCCGCTGCCATTGGGGCCATACAGGCCAATGCGCTGACCGGAATGCAGAGAAAAATCCACATCGTGCAATACCGGCCGTCTGCTGTCGCCTTGGCCATAGCCAAAGCTGATACCTTTAAGGCTGAAAATGGGCGTGTTGTGATGGTCAGACATAAAAAACTCCCAAGCATTCAACAGCAATTATGCCCGCCATGCACAGCAGCAGACCCAGCGCAAAAAAATAGTCGCCCGTGCAAGCGCGAAAAGACGAAACCGATCTGAAATGGCCAGAAAAACCGCGCAAAAGCATGGCCTCGCGCACCCGCAGTGAGCGCTCGTAGCTGCGCACAAGCAGCAGCCCCAGCAGTGAGGCCAGTGTGCGGTAGGTGTGCATGTTGGTGCGTGCACAAAAACCGCGCAAGCGGGCGGCCACAAGCAGGGCGCGCCATTCCTGAGCAATAACGTGCACATACCGGGCGGTAAACAAAAAGAGAAACACAAGCTTGGGCGGGCAGTGTAGTTTTTCCAGCGCGTGTCCGGCGGTGGGGGCGTTCATACTGGCAACCAGAGCCAGAAAGGCATAGGCAATGGCGTTAGATTTTATGCTCACCAGCAGGGCAAGGTGCAGCCCCTGCTCGCTGACCACAAAAAATCCCCACTGGGCCAGCGGGGTTCCGGGGGTGGTAAAGGGCGTAACACACCACAAAAAAAGCACAAAAAGATTGATAACCCCAAGGCGTTGGCACAAAGGGCGCATGGGCGGGTTGGCAGCAGCCAGCAACAACACGCCCACTGCAAGGCCAAGGCAACAGGCCGCTACGCTGTGTAGCAGCGAAACGCATAAGGCAAAGGCCCCCGCGCAGGCAATGCGAAAGCGGGGGTCGATACGCTGTATGAGCGAGGGGCGAACAAAGGGCTGGTCAAACACTCCCAGCCTTTACCCCCGACGCCCCTTGAAGTAAAGGGCAATGCCCGCCAGCCCTACCAGCCAGCCTATGCCACCAATAATTTCAGAAAACCCCGGCCGGGCCACCCGCAGTTCGGCCAGTTCCTTGCGGATTGGGCCAAGCTTGGCGTCCAAAGCCGTGTTGACGATGTTTTGCAGGTCTGCGGCGCTGATGTTTGCCGCCTGTTGCGCAGGGGTTTTGTCTGTTTTGGGGGATGCCGGACGCTGTGCAGCGGGAGCGGTGGCAACGGCTGGTGCAGAAGCTGCCGCAGAAGCTGGTGCAGAAGAAGGTGCGGGTGCGGCAACCGTGCCGGGCTGAATTGTTGCCAGCTCGGCCGCTTCCACTGTCCACTCGTTTTGATGCCCTTCGCCAGCCTTTATGACGATGCGTACGCCGTGGGCCTTACCCTCGGCTGAAATAGGAAAGCGGTAAACGCCAAAATCGTCTGTTCGGCCTTCAAGCAGCTTTGCACCCGTGGCGGCGTCAAAAACCACAACCTGCCCCTGTTTGACTTTGTTGCCGCCGTTAAAGCCGCATTCTGCCACAACCTCATTGCCCTCAGTCCACGCAAAGATATTTACCCTGTGGGCAAGGGCACTGGTGGCTGTTGCTAAAATAAAAGCTGCAAGCATAACCGACGTCATAACCAATGATACAGCGTTAGCCGCCATTCGTTTGCGGGTAAAAAGCATGAAAACTCCTTGCAGTCTTAGGCAGCCGTGAGGCGCAGCATTTCAGGACGAACCTTGGCAATAAAGCCTACAGTGATCATGGTAATAAGGCCTTCGGCTATCATAACGGGCAAATGGGCCAGAAACAGCAGACGAGCGGCAGTGGCAAAGCCTTCTTCGCTAAAGGCCAGCGCAAC
>CAYPRZ010000043.1:0-16867 GCA_964413315.1 uncultured Desulfovibrio sp.
CGCCGCGACGATGCTGTGGAGGTTGCCGAACAGGACGGCGAGGATCGCGAAGCCGAGCGTGACCCACACCGCGAGGACGGCGAACATGGGCACGGGGTGCCAATCGGTGACGAGGTGCTTGGCCCAGACGACGTAGGCGTAAACGGTACACTGCACTTGGGTGGGCCAGACATGTTTCTGGTAGAAGGCCGCCTGCTGATAAAAAGGGCAAGCCTTACAGAATGGCTGGGGTTTGCCCGCAACCTCGCCCCCGGCCTACAAGTGGCGCTGGACGAAGTTACACTGGGCAGCCTTGATTTTTCGGTCGATGGCAAGGGGCTGCGCGTTCCGCACATAGACGTAACCGCCTCTGGCAGCCGTTTTCTTGGTTCCGGCGGCGTAACCAGCTGGGCCAAGCCAGAGCTTGTGCTCGACCTCAAGGCAGACACGGTCAATCTGGGCCGCGCCATTCCAGAATCTGTGGGCATACAGCCCGCAGAACCCCGTTACGGGCATGGCCCGCTTACACCCATGCCGGGCGCCCCTGTCGTGCCGGGCGAGGTAGGCCTTGATTATAACATTCGGCTTGGTGCCACGACTGTCAACTACGGCCCCATTATCATTAATGATGCCCTTGTGGTCATAAAGCAGGGGCTGGTTGACCCGGTTACGCATTTTGAAGACACCCTGCTGATCGTGGACGGCACACTCTACGGTGGCAGTGTCAAGGGCGATACCATTATGGGCGGCAGCCCCGACACGCCCTATGCCATACGCTTGCACATGCGCGACGTGAATGGCGAAAATCTAGCCAAAGCCCTGCCCGTCATGCCCGTAAACGGCGGCAAGCTGCGCGGCGATGTGGACATAATGAGCCAAGGCCGCGAGCTGGATGTGTTTTTGGGCAAACTGCGCGGCACCGTGACTGTCCGGGCAGAAAAAGGCCAGCTACGGCCCCTAAGCAACACTTCGTCCAAGGCCTCCTTGGGTGCAGTGGGCTTTAAAACGCTGGATGTGAGCCTTAAGGCCCGCACGGCGGCGTGGGATCAGGGTCGCCTGGGGCTTGAAGGCCAGTGGAACGCCACCATTGCCGATGAAGGCATTGATGCAGACGTAGCCCTTAACGGCAGACTGTGGTTCAGCGGCGATGGCACGGGCGGCGGCAACATGGACTTTCAGAACCTGCCCGGTACCCTCAAAGCAACCCTGAGCGCAGAAAAATCTTTTCAGCCAGAGGGCTTGCAAGCGCAGGTTTCGGGCAAGTTCAGCTGTCAGGCGGCGCGTAATCAGCTTTCTGTCAGCGAAGCACACGCCAATGCGCTGGGAGCTGACATTTCTGGCTCTGCCCAGCTTGGTATGGGCAAGGATGGTTTGGGTTGGCAAGGCAAAATATCTGCCTTTATACCCGATTCTACCAAAACCCTGCGCCTGCTTGGCGCGTCCAGCCCCAATGTGCCCCAGCCCTTACACCGCATTGAGCTCGATACCACATTCAAGGGCGATGCCGCGTCGCTTACGCTTACAGATTTCAACGCCAAGTTTGACCAAAACACCCTGTCGGGTTCGGCAGTGCTCGACTGGCGCAAAGAGCTTGCGCTGCGCTTCAAACTGAGCATGCCGCAGCTGGATTTTGATCGGTACACGGGCGACAAGGGTGGTGGATCTGGCGACAGCTCCAAACCCAAAAAAACGCCAGAGGGCAAACCTTGGGATCTGCGCTTCATGAAGGCTTTTTCTGCCGAAGGCGAGGCTCAGATTGGGCTGCTCACCCTATGGAAGCTACGCACCCAAGACCTGCGCCTCAAGGTCAAGCTGGACAACGGCAACCTGCGGTATGAAAGCCTTGGGGGCAAGTTTTACGGCTCTGCGCTGGCCGCACACGGCGAGCTGCATTTCAACAAGGGCGTAAACTTTGCCAATTCCCTTACCATTGACAACTTTGATCTGGCCGCCGCCAGCAAAGACAGGGGCGGCAGCTCAGCCCTTGGCGGGCAAGCCACCATCCATTCTGAAATAGACGCCGACCTTACAGCATCGGGCCAAATACCCGCACGGCTCAACGGTAAGTGGCGTTTTAGCGTGCGCAATGGTTTTTATCAGTCGCGTGATAAAGACGGCCAGCTCAAGGGCAAACCCACGCGCTTTGACGCAACGGGCAGTTCCGGCACGATTACGCACGGGCTTGCCAAAAGTGGTGATTTTTATCTCAAGGGGCAAGACCTCACTGTGACCGGCGGGGGCTGGGTTGACCTGAACAACGAAACCCTCGACTGCAATTTTACCGTAAACATGAAGAACCTGCCCGAATTTCCCATGCGCATGTACGGCAGCCTCGACAACAGCAAAACATCCATAGGTGCTGGCAAGTTACTGCTCAATACCCTTGGCGGGCTTACCATGGGCGTTGTGGATGTGCTGGGCAGCGTGGTGGAAGGAACATGGAAGCTTTTTAGGTAACCGGCCCAGTCTAAACGCAACTTGCCGAGCATTCTTCTTTGCACCCGTTGACAGGGCCAGTTTTAGGGGATAGTGTGCCAGTTGTGTTCTTTTTTGCACAAACTAACTCGGTTCCGGCAAGGAGAGTACCAGTGAACATCCTTATTTTTGGCCCCAACGGCAGCGGCAAAGGCACTCAGGGCGACCTGATCAAGCAGAAGTACAACCTCGCCCACATCGAATCCGGGGCCATCTTCCGTGAACACATCGGCGGCGGCACCGAGCTTGGCAAAAAAGCCAAGGCTTACATTGATCGCGGCGACCTCGTGCCCGACGACATCACCATTCCCATGGTGCTGGAAACCCTGAAGACCAAGGGTCAGCAGGGCTGGTTGCTTGATGGTTTCCCCCGCAACACCGTGCAGGCTCAAAAGCTGTGGGACGCCCTTCAGAAAGAAAATATGCAGCTTGATTACGTTGTTGAAATTCTGCTGCCCCGCGAAGTGGCCAAAAACCGCATCATGGGCCGCCGCCTTTGCAAAAACAACAACAACCACCCCAACAACATCTTCATCGACGCCATCAAGCCCAATGGCGATGTCTGCCGCGTCTGTGGCGGTGAACTCTCCAGCCGCTCTGACGACCAGGACGAAGCCGCTATCGGCAAGCGCCACGACATTTACTACAATACCACCGACGGCACCTTGGCCGCCGCGTATTTCTACAAAGATCTGGCTGGCGCCGGCAAGACCAAGTACATCGAACTGAACGGCGAAGGCAGCATCGACTCCATCAAGGAAACCCTGCTCTCCAAGCTTGCCTAATCTTCTTTTTTAAAGTTACACCGTGCCCCTGAGCCTCGGCACTAAAGGCTCGCAAACACGTTGTAAACAGATAAATGCAAGAGGCCCTGCCTAAAGCTGGGCCTCTTGCATTTATTGATCAATAGTATTTACCCGCTGCAATTCACAACAAGGACGCTGCAAAACTCATTTGTGATCAACGCACAATGCAATTAAAAATTTTACCAATGAATCCATCGCGTTAAATTATTGGCTACACTACAGTATTAATTTGTTAATATCTATTGACAATATTTGAAAATCATTCATAAAGGCAAGAAACTTCACGATTACTGCTTCTGCGCTGACTTTGTATTGCCATACCAATAAATACTGCTATATCGAAACGGAATTTCAATCCCGTTTTTAGACTGCACTACAGAGCAATACCTGTCGCAAGCCGTATAACAGAGCTTCATATTTCGCAGATGCACTAAACATCGCGTACAGATAATCACTTCCCGATTTTTCGGGGGGCTTTAGTCTCAACTGCAAAGCCTGGTTCAGCACAGCACCATGGATAATGAGACATGCCAGATATAGCCAAGCCACTGCTTTCATTTGCTTTTTTAATACTACTATTTCTCACGCCCATATTCTTTATTCACGACTACGCTACAGACACCACGTCAAATCTTTCAAGCAGCACCATCACACGGCTGGCAGAAGTTAACACACGCGCTAGCAGCAATTTTTATCAGACCGTTCGCGCAACGATGATGGAAATGAGCGGCATGACCAAGTACCTTGCGCAGCAAAACTGGGGGAGCAGCAAGGAAGAGGTGCTTGCCGTTGCCCCGCTGTTTTATGCACACGGGGTGCGGCGCTTTAGCATAGTTGATGTATGGGGCAAGGGGTATGACGGCAGCGGTGCACCGGTTGATTTTAGCCATAATGCTTTTTTTCTGCTGGCCCGCGAGGGAAAAACCCATGTTGATACCGCTGGCAGAACCGCCAACCAGCGCCTTTTGATTGTGGCCAGCCCTCTGGTTGTGCAGGGAACAATCAAGGCCGTCATTATCAACGAATTCCCCGCCGAAGGCCTGGAAGCCAACATAGAAACGTGGGCATTTGGCAACAACACCTACAATCTAGTTCTCAACACACAAGGCGAGCCTGTATTTCAGGCCCCTCCGCCCGGCAAGGAGATGGACAGCCTCTTTCCGTCTTATTCCGCAGACGGGCTGCCCTCTGCGCTTGCAGACAGGCTGAAGCAGGCGCTTGCAGATTCACCGAAGTTGCCCCAGTCTTTTTTTGACAGCAACTTGGGTATGTTTGTTGCCATCACACCCATAGAGCGCTTTGGCTGGCACATGATTTCGCTGGTTCCACAGGGCGTGGGTAACGCGGCGGTTTCCAAACAAACGCTTATCACCAACGAGCTGGTATGGCGCTTGGCCATACTGGCGGGTATAATTATTACCTTTATTCTGCTGCTTGAGCGCAATTCTTCGCGCAAGCTACGCCGGCAGCAAGAGGATTATCGCTCAATTATTGCCAGCATTTCTGGCGGGGTGCTCAAGTTTTTTAGCCCTGACGGCACATTTCTTTTTATCAGCCCCAACTACAAAAAAATGCTTGGCTTTACCAATGCAGAATTTGAAAAAGCCTACGGCAACAGTTTTGCTGCCACCATTTACGAGCAGGATCGCGAAGCCACGTTGCGCATAATGCGCAAGCAGATAAAAAATGATCAACCAATTGATGTGGAATACAGAACACGCGCCAAGTCTGGCGCTCTAATCTGGCTGTACCACAAGGGTTCAGAAGTCAGGATTGAGCACGGGCGTTCATACATTCAGAGCATTGTTTTTGATATTACCAACAACAAAGAAGCAGCCCTCTCCAAGCGCATATCTGACGAGCGCCACCAGTTTATTCTGGAGCAACACGACATCAACATATTTGAGCAAAACCTTGTCAGCGGGTATTTTTCCTGCTCGCCACAATGGTTGCAGACCTTTGGCTCTATTTTCAACATACTTGAGACAGACAAAGCCATCCCGCTGTTTCCCGATGACCGCGAGCGTTTGCTTGCCTTCCAAAAGCAGGTGCGGCTTGCCCCACACCAGCACAAGTGCACGGTTGAAGTGCGCCTGCGCGCCGCCGGGGGCGAATACCGCTGGTTCCGCGTTGAGGCCTCCAGCATTGCCAACACGCAGGGCACCCCCATTTACGCCATTGGCATTATCACAGACATAGACCAGCAAAAGGCCTTGGAATTGCAGCTGCGCACTCAGGCCACCCGCGATAGCGGCACGGGCATGCGCAACAAGATGAGCACCGAGAAAGCTGTTTCGCAGTTTTTGGAAATGCACGAGTCGCCACTGCCGCACATGTACGCCATGTTCATGATTGATTTTGACAACTTCAAGGCCATCAATGACCGCTTTGGGCATGCCATGGGCGACAAGGCCATTTTTGACATGGCCCAAATCATTCGCCGCAATTTCCGGGGCGTCGATATTGTGGGCCGGGTGGGCGGCGACGAATTTCTTGTTTTCTGCACTGAAAAGATGTCGCTGCTCTCCATTCGCGAGCGGGCACTCACCCTTGTGGAACAGTTGCGCACAGAATGCGGCGACCAGAACGCTCGGCTGTCCCTTACCGCCAGCGTGGGCGTTGCCTGTTGCCCCAGAGACGGCATCACCTACGAAGAGCTGTTCAACAAGGCAGACAAGGCCACCTATGCGGCCAAAAAAATGGGCCGGAACAGGTGCGTATTTTACAAAGAAATGAACGATTGTGTCCCCAAAGAAACGCCCATGCAATAACGCACCTATCTGACATGATAAAAGGCGGCTGTTGTTAAACAGCCGCCTTGCTTTTTTAAACCAAGCATTGACCCGCCCCAGCACTATTTGCGCCGCAGGGCCTCCAAAATTTCCGCGCCAAGGGCAATAGCGTGTGAAATGGCTCTTTCATTGTTCACGCTCACAGCCACAGCATACCCTGTCTGCCGGTCATAAAAATACGCCGTGCCAAAACCGGGAAACGATCCAAGCTTGCCGATCAGGTCAATCTTGGGCTGGCTGAACAAAAACAACGTACAACCGTCAAGCTCGCTGCCGAGATAGTGGTTCATCTTTGACGGTACTGCTGCCTCCTTGCCGTCTGCCAAAACCAGCGGCTTGAGCGGCAGGGTTTCCATAACATTGTTCTTTACAATCCGGTCAAGATTCACAAGGCGCACCACGTCATCGGGCGTGGCCTCAAGATTGCCCGTACCCATTGCAATGGCAACACTTGCGGCCAAGGGCAGCTGCATTTCGCCGTTGCTTCCGCTGTAACCGCTGGTCAGACGGGGCACAACCGCTCCGTCTACCCCCGCCAGCAGCGTTTTCATGCCCAGTTTTTCCACAAATATTTCCTGCACCTGCTCCGCATAGGTACGTCCTGTAATCTTTTCTGTAATAACGGCAAGCATAAGAAAGCCCGTATTGCAATAAAGCTGACGCGTGCCGGGCTTGAACAGGGGGGGCTGCTTTGCCACCAGGCCAATCAGGTCTTCTGGCGACCAGTAGCGGGCCAAATTCTGCTGCACTGCGGGCAGGGCAAGCATTTCTGGCATGCCCGATGTGTGCTCCAGCAGATTGCGCACTGTAATGGCCTTGCCGTTGGGATAGGCGGGAAAAAACTGACTTATAGGTGTATCGTAGCTCAACCTGCCCTCTTCAATAAGTCGATGAATGAGGGTGGCTGTAAACACCTTGGTAACAGAGCCAATTTTAAACCGCGATGCTGTTGTTACGGGCGTGGGATTTTCCAGCGAGGCCTTGCCAAAGGCAGCGCTAATGGGGGCATCCTGCCCACGGCGCAGCACGGCCACAGAAAGGCCCGGCACGTCGGGATCGGCGGCTTTTTTGGCGGCCATAGCCACCACAATGCCGCGCACGCTGTCGTCCTCGTGCGTTTTTTTGCCCGCACATGCCGAGAGCAACAGGCACATCACACACATTACAACCGCCTGTAAGATCAGCCGGTTGGCAAAAACGGGATGGGTTGAAAAGGCGTTGGAGCGGATCATGCGTTTTCCTAGGGTTGCGGTGCAGGCCACGCTAAAGCTGACGCGCCTGTATCTAGCATAATTTGTAGAGCTTAAGACATGGCTTGCAAGTTGGCAACGAGCAGACACATGTACCTAAAAGCGCCCGGAATCATGCGATGCCGGGCGCTACAAAACATGCATTACCCAAATCAGGACAATACGTTACGCCCAGAGAATAAGGTCTGTCTCCAGCGGCGAGGCCTGAGCCGGATGCACGGGCATGATGCGCACCCCGTACCTGTAATGGCCGCTAAACGTGGGGATATAGGTTGCAACATAGCGCATTCCGTTCTGGCTCTTGTCCCCGCCGCGCGGCTCAAGCCGCAGTATTTCGGGCTTTTCACGGAAGCTGCCGTTGGGCAGCGCCCGCCCGATCACAAGTTGCACCAGTATTTCATCGGTCTGCATGTCGCCAAGGTGCATGCGTAACTGCACGCTCACCGGTTCGCCGCAGGTCATGGTATTGCCCTCAATGCCGCTGATGGCCAGCTCATCCACCTTTAAAGTGCAGAACCGCGACGGCAGGCTGTTTTGCCAGTTGGCCAACGTGCGGCAGGCCTCCCATTTGTTTTCACGCAGCATGTTGCGGCGCTGCGCAGCCCGCAGATAAAACTGGCGGATGTAATCTGTCAGCATACGGTTGCTGCTAAACATGGCCGTAAGGCTTTTGAGCGACCGCTTGGAGGTATTTATCCATTCCTGCGGCAGATCGGCCTCGTTACGCTCGAAGTACAACGGAACAACCGCATTTTCCAACAGCGAATACAGGGCCTCGGCGTCGGTATAGTCGTTTTGCTCGCTGCTGGGCAGCTCGGTAGAAACCACGGGGCCGATGGTCCAGCCGTTCTGACGGTTATACCCCTCGCACCACCAGCCGTCCGAAATGCTCAGGTTGATGCCGCCGTTGACAGGCAGCTTCATGCCGCTTGTGCCCGATGCCTCGTGCGGACGCCGGGGCGTATTGAGCCACACGTCGCAACCCTGTGCCATGATACGTGAGACCGCCAGACTGTAGTTTTCGATAAAGAATATGCGGCCCAAAAAGCGCTGGTCGCGGCACATGCGCAGCACTTCCTGAATCAGATTAATACCCGCCTCATCGGCTGGGTGCGCCTTGCCCGAAAAAACCAGCACTACTGGGCGGCTGGGATTGTTGAGAATCTTGGCCAGCCTGTCTGGGTCTGCAAAGATGAGCGTCGCGCGCTTGTATGGGGCAAATCGGCGGGCAAAGCCAATGATGAGTGTGTCTGGCTTGAGCATGGATTCCATGCGCTTGCGCTCGTCAGTGGGCAGACGGTACTTTTGGATAAATTCGGGTATGCGGCGGCGCAGGTCGTCGAGCAGGGCTTCTTTCTGGTGCATGCGGGCCGCCCAGTAGGCCTCGTCGGGAATCTGGTCCACCTTGTCCCACACGCCAGAACCTGGCGGGGCCTGCATCCAGCCCGAACCAAGATACTGGCGCAGCAGCTCGTTCATCCAGCTGCCCACATACGAGGGCACATGGATACCGTTGGTCACATGTGCGATGGGGGTTTCGGCCACGGGCAGGCTCTTCCACAGGTTGTTCCACATGTGGCGCGAAACAACGCCGTGCAGACGGCTTACGCCGTTAGCCCAGCACGAGTGCCGCAGGGCCAGCACTGTCATTTCAAAGGCATTGCTGTTGCCGCCCTCGATTTGCCCGAGCTGCACAAACTGTTGCCAAGATATACCCAAGTTAGCAGCAATACTGCCAAAATACCGCTCCATGAGCTCCAGCGAAAAAGATTCGTTGCCAGCGGGCACGGGGGTATGGGTGGTGAACACAGTGTTTGAGCGCACCCGCACTGTGGCCTCGGCATAATTCATGCCCATGCTCAGGCATTCCTGCATGCGCTCCATGGCCATAAAGGCAGAGTGCCCTTCATTCATATGAAAAACACTGGGGGTTATGCGCAGCGTGCGCAGCAAACGCATGCCGCCCATGCCCAGCAACATTTCCTGCAACAGGCGCACCTCGCGGTTGGCCTCGTACAGCTTGTCGGTAATGCGGCGGTCTTCGTCGGTATTGCGGCGCGTGTCCGTATCCATGAGGTACAGGGTTATGCGGCCCACGGCCAGCTTCCACACCCGCGCAAACAGCAACCGCCCCGGCAGCTCAAGCTGCACATACACCGGCTGCTTGTCGGCATCGTACACCATAGAAATGGGCAAGAGCGCAAAATTGTTGATGGGGTACTGGGCCACCTGCCGCCCGTCTGCATCTATATCCTGCCTGAAGTAGCCGTTTTTGTACAAAAGGCCCACGCCCACAAGGGGAATGGCCATGTCCGATGCCGACTTGAGGTGATCGCCAGAAAGCACCCCCAAGCCGCCAGAATAAATGGGGATAGACTCGTTCAAGCCGTATTCTGTAGAAAAATAAGCAATGGGCGCTTCTGGCGTTACATCTGCGCTCAACGCGCGGATAGGCTCGGCCATATACGCATCAAACTTGGCGACAACCTCGCGGTACAACGCCATGTAGTCTTCGTTTTCCAGCAGGTCTTTAAAACGTTCTGGCGAGGCTTGCTCAAGTATTTGCAGTGGGTTACGCCAGCTTTCCCACTGCGACGGGCTCAGGGCCATAAACAGGGCCTTGGCCTTGTCGTGCCAGCTCCACCATACGTTGCGGGCAATATCACGCAGCCGGGCCAGCTCTTCGGGCACTTCTGCCACGGCCATGATGGGCCGCAAAAATGGCGTGGTTGAGCACGAGGTGCAAAGCACACGCGCCAAGGCAGCATGGCCAGCATCATAGTTTACCCGGCTGGCAGCCTTTTTTAGCGCCATGGTAAAGGCCGTGATGTAGTTTTCAAAAAAGAACTGCCACGATGTTTTTTCTGCCAGCGCACGGGCCTCGGCCCGCCACTGGGGCAGGTTGTCCACCGCGCAGGTGGCCGCCCGCATCAGGTGCTCGTGCAGCACCGTGGCACTCTGCTCAAGGTTCATGCCGCGCCGCAGCATGACGCACACGCCGCTTTGCGAGCCGCCGCTTTCTTGCAGCTGTCCCTTGGCCCACATGCCAAAGCCAGAAAGATCGGTGGTCAGCGTGGGCACGGCCCAAGCTGCGCTTTCCTGCGGGGTATAGCCCCAAGGCTCGTACCATGAGGGAAAACAGCCCACATCGCAGGAAGACATAACTTCGTCATACTGCATGTTCAAAAAGCCGTCTTCACCGTTGAGCATGGCTGGCACAAAAATAACCTTGATCTTGTTTTCTGGCCGGTTGTTGAGCCCCAGACGGCGGCAGGCATTGATAATGGGGTCTTGCGGAGCATTCCAAGCAAAGTGGGTGCAGATAAAAGGCTGGCCATTGTCGTCCGCTCCGGGCTCGCCCGATACAGCGGCGGGGTTTACGCCCGTATGCCCACCCATCACAAGGCACAGGGCCAGAATGGAGGCATCCGTACCCGCTAGGCTCTGCTCCATGCGGGCAAGGGCCTCAAGAAAGATATCCACACCCTTATTGTGCATTTCGTAGCGGCCAGATATGGCAAAAATACACGTATTTTCTGGCAGCTCGCAGCGCAAAAAGCGGTTGGCCGCTTCTACAATTCTGGCCCTGCGTGCTTCGGGAATGGCGCGGTCAACCGAATAATCGGGCACAACCCGCATATCCAGACCGTTGGTGGTGATCACATCGGGCTGACGGCCCAGCAGAACCGTAGATTCCTCGCCGGTGATGGGGCTTACCGTGGTAAAAACATCGGCCTCGCGCGCGCTGGCCCCTTCAAGCGACCATTTGGCCGTGATATTGAGGGCTGCGGCCTCGTTGGCGGGGTTGATATTGCGCAGGTTTGAATAGATGTCGCGGCCAGTACCGGCCATGGCCCGCCCAAGCATGGTGGCGTGGGTGGTAAAAACCGTGCCTATGCCGGGTGCAAGTTTTTTGAGTGACAGCAGGCCCGCGCCGCACATCCATTCGTGAAACAGGGCCACACTGCGCCCTTCCATGGGTTCCACGCGGCTTTCGTGTATGGCGGCAATAACGGCACCGCAGGCCGTGGCAAACATGACCGGCTCAATGTAATCCCAGCCGCCAGAGAGCGAATCAACGCCGTAGCCTTTCCACAAATCATAAAGCAGCTGATTGCTTGAGTAGCGTTTGGCAAAATCGACCAAGATAACCTTGGGTCTGCCGGGAATGTTCCAGCGGCCCATGCGGCATTTGAGATCCCTAGTGGCAAAGGCCATTTTAAGGGAATCCCACACGTTTTCGTCCGTTTCTTCAAAGCCGGAATTCTCAGCAAGCAAAGGGCCAAGAAAAAAATAATCCTCGCCAAACTGTTCTACAGCCTGCAAGGCCTTGCTGCTTACCACAGAATAAATGCCGCCCACCTTGTTGCAGACTTCCCAGCTGACCTCAAACAATGTGACAGAGCTATTTTCGAAATCCATGGTGTCTCCTTATGCAAAGGCCATTCTATCAGGCTGAGGCTTCAGTGCCAGAACTGAGTCTGCTACGGCTTGCCCTGCGCGGCTTGACGATCTTGTGGGCTAGCTCCGCGGCATCAAGGCGCAATTCAAAGTCGGCCAGCACATTCATATAGGTGATGTAGGCATCATAGGGGCTGTCGAAAGGATTGGGCCTATCATTGCGCGGGCCAGAAAACCACCGGGTAGACATGTAGCGAAAATGGTCGGCAGTTTGCAGCCGCTCGTAATCGTGCAGCAGTATTTTGTCGCCGCAGGCGCGCACGCGGGCGGCAAGGCCGTAGAGAGCGTGGATGGCATCCTTTTGCATATCGTTGCCAAGCCACAAGGTGAGGTCGTTTCCGTTGTCCTCCCACGACATGAACTGGGGCACGTCCACTTCTCCGGCGGGCTTGAGCTTTGCGGGCAAGGAGGTGGGCGTAACAAAGCTGAAACGGCTGTCGGCCAGCAGGGCTGCGGGCAAGGCTGCCATAAAGTCAAGTATGCCCGTATCGGGCGCGTGCCGCAGGCCAAATATATGAATATCATTATAAATATTAATAATATCCGCAGTGTCAGCCAAGCTGTGAAGCCAAGAGGCATACTTGTCTGCGGTGAGGGGCCAGCCGCTCCAAGTTCTGTCGCCAAAACGCAAGCTCAAATCGTCTGAAAGGGCGGCATTGCGCAGTAAAAGCTGCATCTTTGGGGCAGAAACCGGGCGGTACACCCAGTTGGGGCTGCGCCAGCCAAGCACATGGTCTGTGCCCTGAGCCAATGCGGTTTTAAATCCATGCTGTTGCAGGGCAGCAGCAAGATCATTATTGAAAACGCACTCGGTATGCATGAATGCTGTGGGCTTTTTGCCAAAAAGGCTCTTGATGCGCGCGCTCTGCGCCTTTACCTGACGGTCAAATTCCTCGCGCGAATACAAAAAGGCCAGCGAATGCGCAGAGGTTTCTGCCACAAATTCCACGCAGCCCGTGGCCGCCAAGGCGCACAGGCTTTCTGTCACCTCTGGGGCGTACTGCTCAAAAAGATCAAGGGCCGTGCCCGAAACGCACAGCGACACCACAAACGCGCCCTCAAACCGGCGCACAAGTTTGAGCAGCATCTCGCAGGCTGGCAGATAGCACAGGCGCGATGCGCGCAGTACAGCTTCGCAGTTGCGGTCGTCATCTTCGTAAACAGAGCTCTGCCCCATGTCGAAAACAGTGTAACGGCGCAACTGATACGGCTCATGAATAGTAAAACACAGGCATAGCGCAGGCATCAGTGACCTCCAAGGACATCCCGGTAAATGGTCAGCAACTGGGTGGCGGCATTCTCCCATCGAATGGACTTCATTTCTTCGCGGCAATTTTTCACCAGTTCGGCGGCAAGGCAGGGATAGCGCAGCACGGCACAAATTTTGTCGGCCATGTCGCGTGTATCCCAAAAATCGGCTTTAAGAGCGTGTTCCAGAACTTCCGAAACCCCCGACTGGCGTGACAGCAAGACGGGCACATCGTAGAGCATGGCCTCCAGCGGCGTAATACCAAAAGGTTCAGAAACCGAGGGCATGACATAGAGATCGCTGAGGGCAAACATGCGGTCCACATCCTGCCCGCGTAAAAAACCAGCAAAATGAAAACGATTGCCAATGCGCAACTGCCCTGCCCTGCGGATAAGCTCTGGCAGCATATCGCCGCTGCCAGCCATAAAAAAGCGCACGTTGGGTATTTTTTGCAGCACGAGGCGGGCCGCTTCCATGAAATATTCCGGCCCTTTCTGAAATGTTACGCGGCCCAGAAACAGCACACGTTTTTCGTGCTTTATGCGTTGCGGCACAAGGTAGTGGCGCTGGGCCTCGTGCCGGGCCACGGCATTATGCACCACCACAACCTTTTCAGGCGCAACACCGTAGCGCTCGATAACGGTTTTGCGGGTCAGGCGGCTTACAGCCACCACCACATCGGCGGCGTTGAGTCCTGCGCGCTCAATGCCCGCCACCTGCTCGTTGATATTCAGGCCGCTGCGGTCGTATTCCGTAGCGTGGATGTGCGCCACCAAGGGTTTGCCCGTAAGCGCCCGTGCCAGCATGCCCGCAGGATAGGTCATCCAGTCGTGCACATGGATAACGTCAAATTCTTCCTGCACGGCTATGGCTGCGGCCAACCTGCTATAACGGTGCACTTCGGACATGAGGTCTGGCCCGTAGCCGCCGTGCAGTTCAAAGGTTACAGACTCTTCACCATAAACCACACGGGCCGGGATGCCGGGCTGTTGCCCGACCAGCCGGTTTGCGACCGTGCATTGCGGCCCTTGCCGCAGGTATTCCAGCGCCTCGGTGTACCCCTGAGGCGTGAGGTAGGGAACCAGTGGGCTCTCCACCGGTAAACAGCGAATACTGCTGGCCCACAGGTCTTGCCCTGCCACAGCCATGCTTTCGGCAACTTGCGGGCTTACAAGGGTGCCCGATGCCCCGCGCATGCGCAAAAATCCGTTCTGCCCTGCGTTGTCTTCCACGCGGGGCAATACAAAAATTATTTCCGCACCTTTTTTTGCCAGAGCCTGCGTCATGCCAAAGCATGCCGTGCCCAGCCCACCGCTGATATGGGGCGGAAATTCCCAACCAAACATAAGCACTCGCATGACGAATACCTACTCCTCACTGCCGGGTGTGGCCGTTTCTAGGATCATGGTTGCCCTGCATACCCCAGTTGTATCGCCTGAAGAAGGATTGGCCAGACAGTAGGCTACCCGTTGTTCCCATTGGCTGTATAATTCTGGAGCGGCCCTTTGCAGATTTTTGAGCATGCGCTGGCACTCTGCCACGCTCCAAGCCTGAGCCGTGCACCCACCGGGGCTGTACGGCGGAGAGCCGTCAAACACCTCTGAGATACTGCCAAGGCCCGCCTCGCACAGATGCTGGCAAAACAGCGGAGTTACCGTATCAAGCAGCCCCTGCACCGCACCGTTCAAATCCCAAGCGGTTTGCAGCAGGGCATCGGCATAGTGGCCCAGCAGCCATGGCCACACGGTTCCCTGATGGTAGGCTGCATCGCGGCTGTGGGCATTGCCGCCGTAACGTCCCACATAGGCGGGGGCATCGGGCGCGAGGGTACGAAGACCGTAGGGGGTTAGCAGCTTGTTGCGCACGCATTCCACCACCTGAGCGTGACAATCGTCCACAAGCACCGCATGCGGCAGCGAAACAGCAAATATCTGGTTGGGGCGCACACTGCGGTCAAGCTGACCATCACGCCACACATCGCCCAAATGTCCGCCCTCGTCGGTTGTCCAAAAGCGGCGTAAAAAAGCATCGCGCAGGGCCGCCCGCTGGCGTTCGCCCGTGAGCAGAGGTTCACGGTAGGCGGCGGCAAGGCTGTCGGCAAAGGCAAGCGTGTTGTACCACAGGGCATTGACCTCAACCGGGCAGCCGTGGCGGGGTGTGACGGGCTGGCCGTCCACTTGGGCGTCCATCCATGTAAGCTGTGTGTGGGCGTCGCCCGCGTGCAGCAGGCCTTCTGCATCCACAAAAATACCCATACCCGGCCCGCGCTGGTAGCCCTTGATGATGGATTTCAGGGCGTCCCAAGCGTGCGCATGGGCCCAAGCCAGACCGTCGGGAACAACCGTCAACATCTGTTGCAGGGCAAAGGCGTACCACAGCGAGGCATCTACAGAATTGTAGGCATGCTCACCCGATTCTGAGAACATGTTTGGCACAAGGCCATTGCGTATATGTTGCCCCAGATCGGCCAGCACACGCAGGCCAAATTCTTCGCGCCCGGCATGGAAGGTCAGCCCCGGCAGACTTATGAGCGTATCGCGCCCCCATGCCTCAAACCAAGGATACCCCGCCAGCACGGCGGGCCGCCCCAAGGGCGTAGTAGTGCAAAACTGTTCCCCAGCCTGAGTGAGGTGCCCCACCAGCCCCTTGTTTTCATGCCGAGTTGCACTGCGCGCACGGCTCTCTGCCTCCCACTGGCGGTCTATATCTTCGCACAGCTCCGTGCCGGCAACCACATACACATACCCGCCCAGCGGCAATGGCGGCAGAGCTATCTCAAGCACACCCGGCATAAACAGGTCTTCGCTGAAGTCGAATCCACGTTCGCGCTCTTCAAAATATTCCACATTGCTAAACCAGTCTGGCGCTGGAGTATAACTGACCGGCAAGGCCTCTGGCTGCTGATAGCCCGCACTGCCCCCACCGGCCATCACGCCCTGATCAAGAACAGAGGAGGGCTCGGCCATGGCAGCAGCCTGAATAAACAGGGAAGGCAGACTTTCGTAAGGCCGAATGCCAAAGCCGCCCTCCACCGCCTGCGTGTCGTGCCGCAGGCTGGGATTGGCCCGCGTGAGAGCGTGGACGTGGCGAAAGGCCAGCAAGGGCTTGATGCGCAGCACAAGATCGGGGATACCCGCTGGGCCGCGCAGTTCATAACGCAGCAAAATCCGGCTTTTATCCCGACAAAGCAGAATCTCACGACTCAGGCTTACCTCGCCCACGCGGTAAACGCTTTGGGGCCAGTGATCCAGATAAAATGCCTCAAGGTATTCGTGCCCGTTGGGATAGAGCGTGCCGGGGTGCTGACGGGAGGAAAAGAAAAATTCCCTGCCACCGCCGCAGACCGATTCCTCAAGAGTAGAGAGCAGCACGTGTCTGCCCTGCGGCGTAGAAACCGCAAGTAAACCGTGATATTTGCGCGTATTGCAGCACAGAATACTGCTATTGGAGCAGTCGCCCAGTTTGTTGGTGAGCAACCACTCGCGGTGCAGGGCCCTGCGCGTGTTTTGGCAAGCTGCTTTGTCAAAGCTGAACCGCATACGGCCTCCTTGGCGCACGGGTTAAGCGCGACGGCGAGAGCTGCGGATTGGGGAATGCGGGCGCAACTGCCGCCATGCCGCCGGGCAAGCGCGACGGCGGGTAAATTGCGGCAATATTTGCAGAAGGGTGACGGCGTAAAGGGCACAGAGAGGAACGGAAACAGCCGAAACTCTGACCACAAAAACCGCAACAGGAAGAAAACATTGGGTTAAACCCCTTTTCTACCTGTATTTACGATTCTATCGTATCCCATAAATTTTTGAATGTCGAGCCAGCCGTTCTTTTGTTTTTCTCCAACACTGCAAAATATGGTCA
>CAYPRZ010000044.1:0-16616 GCA_964413315.1 uncultured Desulfovibrio sp.
CTGACTGAAGGCCTTGTTTTCACGCGCCGGTCTGCGCCGCGAAGGATTTTGCGGCACAAGCATGAGGGCTGCGCTTTCTGCCGGGGCCAGCTGGGCGGCGGTTTTATGAAAATAGCACACAGCTGCCGCACCAAGGCCCTCCACATTGCCACCGTAGGGGGCAAGGTTGAAGTAGGCCTCAAGAATTTCTTCCTTGCTGTAGTGCCACTCCAGTTGCAGGGCCAGCAGCATCTGGCGCAGCTTGGCCCCCAGTTTGCCGGTTTCAAGCCCGGCAGAAAGCCGGGCCACCTGCATGGTGATGGTAGAGCCGCCCATGCGGCGGCCCCCGGTAACAATGCCGGCTGCGGCGCGGAACAGCGAAAGAGGATTGATGCCGGGGTGGTGCCAGAAAAATCTGTCTTCGTAGCGCAGTACGGTATCTACCGCAGCAGGGGGAATATCGGCCAGACGGGTGCGGATGCGGTATTTTTGATCGGCAGAAAGGCTCACGCGCATGATGCCGCCGCGTTTGTCGAGCACCATGCGTGAAAAAGTCACGCCTTCAAGCGGGTGTGGGCAGGGCGCAAGGGCTAGCCAGAGCAGCAGGGCCACCAGCGGCATGGCTAGAATGCCCAGCACAGCCACCATGCGCCTTCTGCGCCGCAACAAGGCGCAGAAGGCAGGGATTGCAAGCGCGGCCCGGTTCCGCAAACGCGGTAATGCCATGCGAAACCGGGCCAGAAGGTTATTCGACAGCGACATTACCGCCGCCCGTGCGGGCGTTGATTGCCGGGTTGTACATGGCTTCTGCCGCCGCCGTGGGCAGCACAAAGCGGCCACGCGACGCTGCCCGCACCTTGTAGGTAAAGGTCTGGCGTTCGCCATTAAGGTCAATGAAGAAGATGCCTCTGTCTTCGCGGCGTTCGTAGCGAATCAGGCCATCCTGCGGCTGGCTCTGGCCGTTCTTTTCCAGCACGGGCTCAAAGCCGCCGGGCAAAAGGTCAACCAGCACCACGTTGCTGATTTCGCTGCTGGCTTGTACGGCCAGCTCCACCGTGATCACGTCGCCCAGCTTGGCCGTGGTTACGGCCTCGCCCTTGGAGTCAATGTAGCGCCTTTGCAGGGTGATGCCGCTGGCGGCATCGCTCATGGGCGCACGGTCAAAGCCCTCTGTGGTGGTCAGCAGACTGAGCAGGGGTTCGCCCTGCGGCATTTCAACATGGAAGCGGGTGCAGCCGGGGGCATCAAGCACCAGCGCACCGCCTAGGGGGGCGGCCTTGGTTTCCACCGGGCTGAAGCCCTGAGCATACTGCTGGCAGGTCAGGCGCAGGCTTTCTGCCTTAAGTGCGGCAGCATCGCCCATGGCCAGCAGGGTTCTGGCTCCAAGGCCCATGTCCACAGTGGTGGCATTGGTGCTAAAGGCGCTGTCGAGCAGGTCGGCCATTCGCAGCTGCTTTTTCTTTTCGGGGAAGTGCCGCACCACCATAAGCGCGTGCAGCGCTTTGGCTGCGCCGTTGCTCATGAAGGTATCGTCGCAACGGGCGATGTTGGCGGGCATGCGTTGTTCTGCACGGCGGCGCAAGCGCAGCATGTCAAAGCTGTCTGCAAGGAAGGCGGCAGCTATGTCATTCTCCCAGCCTTTTTCATTGTCCTTAAGCCACTGCTCAAGGCGCTCCAGATCCTGAGTCATGATGCGGCCATCGCGTTGCAGAATCCACGCTGCATACAGCTTGATGCGGGCATCGGCCATGTCGGTGGGCGAGCGGCCCACCATGGCCTCAAGGGTATCAAACAGGTTTTGCACAAGGCCCTCTGACGTGACGGTTCCGCTGTCGCGCAGGGTGAGCAGAAAATCTGCCGCATAGGCCGTGACAAAGTCGTTTGTACCGCCGCCGGGCCACAGGCTCACGCCCTCATACTGGGTAAAGTTGCCCATGACGGCGCTGAGGGCCGCGCTGATAACATTGTTGCCCTGTTTGAGCAGGGTTTCGGGGCTGATATTGGGGTTGCGCAGCACTTCGTGACGCGCTTCGGGTGCGCCGAGCAGGGCCGCGTAGGGCATGGCCCGGCTGATGAGCTGTTCTGTGCAGCCGTAAGGATAGGTGTTGAGCCGCCCAAGCAGCGAGCGCAGGGCAAGCACGGGCATGGCACCCACGCTGGCCTGACCCACGGCTTCAAAAGGATAGAGGTTGCGCTGCACGTCCACGTTGGTGGGGCTGCGCAGGGGGGTGACAGTTTCTGTGCGCAAGCGTGGCGAAGGAGGCCGTATGGAAACGGTCTGGGTGCGGATTACGGGCTTTTCAGCACCCGCTTTGGCGTTTTTGGGATCTTCAAGGCTTGCGGTAAAGCGCACCGCTGCTTCGCCCAAGCTGTCTTGCGCCCGCATGCGGAAGCTGAGCGTGGCCTCGCCGTTTTCATCCACGGTAACGGTTTGCGGGGCGGGCTGCTGGGCAAATGCCAGCCCTTCAGAGGCGCTTTCCATGCTTATGCGTACACGTGCGCCGGGGCCGCTGCCTTCTACGGTATTGGCCACAACCAGCGCCCCGTCAAATTCGTCGCCGGGGGCTGCGGCCAGAGGCAGCAGGGGCTTGAGAATAAGCGTGCCACGCACCTGCATAGAGGCTTCTGTTCTGCCCGCAAGGGCCATGCCCTGCTTGGGTGCGGCACTGCCCACAGCCATGATGCGGATTTTGCCGCTGGCATACTGCGGCACGGTAAAGCGCACCTCTGTGCCGTTGGCGTCCACAGGCACAATATCCTGCCACAGGGCAAAGGGCGGTTCGCCCCTGCGCTTGAAAGGATTGAGGAAGCGCCCGCCGGGGCCGGACATGTCGCCGCCGAAACCGGGAATACGGCCACGCAGACGTGCATGGTCGGGCATGAGCAAGTCGAATATCTGTGCCGTGCTCACGTCCAGCGCCCGGTCGCCCAAGAGGTCGCGCAGCGGGTCGGGAGTGGTGAAGCCTGTCAGTTGCAGCACGCCTTCATCCACGGCAAAGATCAGCGCCCTGCCCGGCATACGCGAGGTGAGCCGCACGGTAACGGTGTCACCCGGCAGGGTGCGGGCGGGGGCCGTAAGGGCAAGGCCCATGTCACGCTGGTCCATGCCCGACATAAAGGGGGCCACGGCCACGACGTGGGGTTTCATGTAAATGACGTCAGAATCCAGCGAGCGGGCGTAGGATACGTTGACGTAGCCGCGCCCCTGAAAATCGTCGGGAATGCGAATTTCCTGAACGCTTTCGCCAGCCTGAGCCGTAAACCACGCCTGTGCCAGTACGTTTTCGCGTTCAATGGTTATGAGGCCCGCACCCGCATAGGGGGTGGAAAGGCGCATCTTGATGGTTTCGCCGGGGGCGTACTGCTGTTTGTCGAGCCGGATGCGCAGGTCGCCCTTGGCAAGGGATTCGGCAGAAAGCGACGAGGGCTGGGCAAGCTTGTTGCCCGCCACGGTGTAGGGAATAACCGCCAGTACGGTTCCGTCTGCCTGCCGCAGGGTGAGCAGATAGTCACCGGCGTCTGTGGTGGGCAGAGGCAGCGAAAGGCCCTGCGCGCCCAGATCAAGGGTTTTGCGGGTCAGCTCCGTATCCACAGGCGTGGCATCGTAACGGTATTCGCCGCGAGAGTCGGTAACCAGACTGTTGACGTAGCGCCGGGCAGAAAACACGGCTTCGGCCTTGGCAAGGTTTACGGGCGCAAGGTCGTTGTTCAGCACCAGCAGGTGCAGCGAGGCCTTGGCATTCTGCGGGATATAGTCAAGGTTGTTGACCTCGCCCTCTGGTTTGTAGCCAAGTGCCACGGCCAGCGGCGAGAAAAGCGACTCAAGCTGGCGGGTAACAGCCCTGCCGCCAGCGGGTTCAAAGCCCTCAATCTGCACGGCCCCGCGCAGGGTTCCCGCCTGCATCCTGCCCAGAGGCAGGGCAAAGGCGGCTATGCCCTTGGCATCGGTAAAGCCAGCGGGCAGTTCCAGCGACTGGGCTTCGCCTTCAAAACCCGCAGGTTCGTAGAAGGTATAATCTTCATAGCCAGTAAAGTGCAGACGGCTTTTTTCTGTGCGCAGGGTGGCCTGTACACGGTGGTTGGCCGCCGGTTCGCCGTAGAGGTTGTCGAGCCGCGCCTGAGCCTCAATGGCCGGGGCGTCCTGCCCTGTGCGTATCCAGCCCTTGGGGGCGGCGGGCGTAAAGCTGGCCGCAAGGGCAAGGGTATCGGGCTGGAATTCTTCAACGCGCACGCGGGCACTGCCCAGCACTGGCGAAGCGCCAGAACGCGCATTGCCGCCGGGCAGGCGCACATCAAGCTGATACGAACCAACAGGTGCATCGGCGGGGCACGACCAGTCAAAAGAATTCAGACCATCATCGCCCACGGTAAAGGCGCGGCGCATAACCTCCGCCCCGGTGGGGCTTACAAGCACCGCCTCAAGGGGCAGACCGGTGGGCATGGGCTGCCAGTCAAACCGCCGCACAATGCAGCCAAAATGCAGGGTTTCGCCCGGCAGGTAGATGCCGCGCTGGCTGAAAACAGATGCGCTGAGGCCGTCTGCCGAAGTGTGGCGGCCAGAAATGGCAAAGTTGCTATAATCTACCATGCGGCTGGCATCGTCGAGCGAGAGCCAAGCCAGATCCTGCGGGGCAGAATCCTTGGCCTGATCGGCAGATTTGCCCGAATCGGCAGCCTTGGCAGCGGCGGGAGCCAGAGCCACCACGGCCACGGGGCGTTTTTCGCGTTCAAGGCCGTTGGCGGGCGGCAGGTCGGCGCGGCCCTGAGCGTTGGTAGTGGCAGTTTGCAGCGGTACCCCGTTCAGGCCCAGCAAACGTACTTCTGCACCCTGCACGGGTTTGCCGGTGCCAAGGTGCTGCACAAAGACCGTGCGAGCGCCGTCGCCAGCCTGTTTAACGGTAAGGCCCATGTCTGTAACCAGCAGCAAGCGTGATGTAAAGGCAACAGACTGGTCGCCCTTGTAGCCAGTAAGCTCTATGCGCATGAGGCCGTGTATGGGATCCTTGCCGCCGTGCAGCAGCGGGGTAAGATCAAGCACAGGAAAGGACGAAGCCCCGGCCTGTTCCTTGCGTAGCTCTATGCGGCCTTCCACCACATCGCTCATAACGTCTATGTCTGCGGGCGGTGATTCAAAGCCCGATTCTCTTGCCGCAAGGGCAAGAAACGGGTCACGGATACGCTCTGCCCTCCATGCCACAGAGGTGAGCCCCGTAGCGTAAATATCCAGTTTTTTCTGGCCGCTCAGGGTCAGCACGTTGCCGGGTTGCAAAAAGTCCACCTCTGTGCCCAGCGAGGGTACAGTCATGATAAAGCGGCGAACCTGTGCAGTTTCCGGCCCTGCGGTAGAGGGCAAGCCCTTGTCCACCGCTGCCAGCAGCCCTCGTCCGGCCTCGGCGGGAATGCGCAGCAGGATACGGTCGGCGGGTTCGTCGGCGGCCTGCATAAGTTCTGGCTTGAGACGCGTGCCGTTTTTAACGTCTTCTGCGCTGATGGCGGGCATCTTTGTCCAGTCCGTGTCCTTGCCAGCCTCGGCGGTGAGCTTGCGGGGCAGCTGGATGAGTTCAAGCTTGCGCAGCAGTTCTGAGGGCAGCACGCGCAGGCTGGTCTTGACCTCTATCTGAAATTTTTTGTCGAGCTTGTCGTCGTAAACGGGATTGATGGTAATTTTGGCCACATCCATAAGGCGGGCGCGGCCAGTGATGGAGAACAAAGCCTCCACATTTACATGTTGCGGGGTTTTGGCGTCTTTTTTGGGTGTGGCAACCACGCATTTGCCCGAAGCCTCGGTAAAGGCGGGCAAGCCCTTGATGGTGATGCGGGCGGCGGCGTTGTTTTCTGGCAGGGCAGTAACAGGAGCTGTAACCACCACCTCGTCGCGGCGCTCATTCCACACCAACCGGGGCGCACCAAGGGCAAGGCCGCTCTTGGGGTCGCTGGGGCCAATGGTTATGCGGCCATCCATATCTTGCCCAGCCACGGGCCAGAGAAAGCGCAAAGGCACAGAAACCGCATGGGCGCCCTTGGGCGAGGGATCAATCCAGAATGTTTCTTTGCCCACACGCACGGCCTGAGGCTGGGTGGCGTATACCGCCTGCCGCTTGAGCGAAAACCGCCCCGGCAGCGACATTTTGTCGAGCGAAACGGCATAGCGCGTGTCTGGGGCAAGGTGCTCCTTGGGTGTAAACTCCATGGTAGAGTCGTCAATCCAGCGCCATACGCCAGCAACGGGCGGGGTCATGCGCACGCCGTCCACCACGCGGCCTTCCTCCCCGGCGGGGGCAGAGGCGCACTGGCGCGACCAGTCTGCACCGTATTCTTTTTTACAGCGGGCTTCATCAACCTGAAATGTTATGGAAAAACCCTCGCGGCGCAGCCAGTTGTCTTCCTGCGGGTTGCTGGGCGCAGCTACCCTGTAGGCAGGCCCGGCCACGGCTGGAGCCGCGCACAGAAAAACGGCCAGAATAACAAGCAAAAGGCGCAGTTGCATAGACGGCATGATTCCTCCGCAGTGCGGTGAAAGGCCAGTGGCGAAAATTCCGGCTAACAGGCCGGTGCGCTGCAATACCAGGGAAATGTAAGGCGATGAGCTGGAAAGGGCCGTTGACGCAGAGCGTTACAAACCGCTAGTTTATGAATGCCGGAATCGGCAGTATTTGTCTATAATTGTGCCCAAATATGGGCCGCCAAAAAGGGTTTGCACCGGGGGGAGGCGCAAATCCTTATGGCTGAGGCGCAAGCCACGGGCTGGCAGACAGCAGACGCCGTGCCGTATGCATGTATGGGCAAATATCTGGCCTGTGTCCGTTTAGTGCTGGGCTTTGGGGCAGACCCGGTCGTCGAGGCTATTGGCATTCAGCCACATGTGGCGGACAATGCCATCCACAAGGCCGATTTTGGGAATGATCAACTGCTTTGCGCCCGACATGTCTACAACTCCCAAAAAAATATCGAGCGCAGGCACAATGACGTCTGCCCGGTAGGCGTTGAGGCCGTACTTTTCCATGCGTTCCTCAAGCTTGAGGCTCAGCAGGTCTTTGTGCAGGGCGCGCAGTTCGGGTGCGCCCACGGGCTTGCCATCGCGTTTTTCAAGCAGCTTTGAAACCTTGTTGATGTTGCCGCCAGAGGCAATGACGCACTCCGGCCCATAGGTTTCGCCAAGGCGGCGCATTTCAGCGCGAAAGCGCTCCTGCTCTGCGGGGTTAACGGCATTGGCGAGAATGCGTACCGTGCCCAGCTGGAATGAAAAAGCTTCTTGCAGCTTGCCATCGCGCAGGGCTACCACCTCGGTGCTGCCGCCGCCCACGTCCACATACAGGGCGCTGTTTACATCGGTGAATCTGGCCAGAGCATTGGCGTTAAAGAGAATTTGCGCTTCTTCAAGGCCGGTAATTATATCAATGCGCAGGCCTGTTTTTTCGCGCACCAGTCGCATTATGTCCTGCCCGTTGGCAGCATCGCGCATGGCGCTGGTGGCGCAGATACGGTAGTGGTCAACACCGTAGGCCCGCATGATGTGGGCAATGCCTGTCATAGCATCAAGAAAGGCGGCCTGTTTCTGCTCTGAAATGGCCCCGTAAAGAAAAACATCTGTTCCCAGCCGGATGGGAATGCGAAGGTAGGCGTTTTTTTTAACCGGTTTGTCGTTTGTCAGCTCTTCAACATTGCTGATGAGAAAGCGGATAGCGTTGGAGCCAACGTCAACGGCGGCAAGCATACTGGGTTTCACTCTGTCTCCTCTTGCGGCAGTGGGTGAAATGCCTTGCGGTCATATCAACGCGCCTGTGGCGCGATGGACAACACTACACCAAGATCACCCGAATATACACTGATTTTTGCGGGCGTGGGCTATCCGCACCCAGCACCCGTGGTCAGGATTCTGCCGCAAGCTCTTGGCTGGGCTGTGATGCTGCACTGCTGGCAAGTGGCACCTGCCGCTGTTTTTTAGCCGTGCGGGGTGCTGGCAATGGAGCCTTTGGCTGATTGCTTGCCTTGCCCTTTGCTGCTGTGCGTTCTGTTTCTTTTTCTGCGGCATGTTCTTTTGCCTGCGAGGCCTTGCGGCTGTAATAATCGTGCAGCGCCGTTTGAGAGCGGCAGGGGGCCACGCCCTCGCCCTTGCTGTACCTGTTGGCACCAGTGCCATCGAGAATACGGGCCTTGACGTTGTCCGCCCACTGAATGTCAAAAATATCCCGCAGTGTCTGGCGTATGGCTGGGCAGTGGGCAGGTGCTGCCACCTCCAGCCTGCGGTCGAGGTTGCGGGGCATCCAGTCGGCGCTTGAAATATAGGCCAGCTCGTTGCCGTTGTTGCAAAACAGCAAGATGCGGGCGTGCTCCAAAAATTTGTCCACAATGCTCACGGCCCGGATATGGTCGCTGAGCCCTTGTACTTGCGGCTTGAGACAGCAGGCGCTGCGCACGATGAGCCGCACATCTACCCCGGCCTTGCTTGCGCGGTAGAGCAGCCTGATCATGGATTCGTCCGTAAGGCTGTTGAGCTTTACATGGATAAAGGCCTTTTTGCCCGCCTTGGCATTGCGTATTTCGCGCTCGATGCACTGGGCAAAAAAGGGCCGCATGCACTGGGGAGCTGCCACCAGCTCGCGGCACGAAACCGGCTTGTGCGAGGCATTGAGAAAATTAAAGATGGTGCGCGCGTCTTCTACAAAGCCGGGGTTGGCGCTGAGCAGGCCCACGTCGCTGTAAAAACGGGCAGTGTCTTCGTTAAAATTGCCTGTGCCTATGTAGACGTAGCCGGTCTTTCTTGCGCCTTCGGCCCGCTCCACAAGAATGAGCTTGCTGTGCACCTTGAGGTCTTTGAGCCCGTGGATAACACGCACGCCGCCCTGGTGCAGCATGTCTATGCTTTTGACATTGCGCTCCTCGTCAAAGCGGGCCATCAGCTCTACGCAGGCCGTAACTTTTTTGCCGTTTTGCGCGGCGTTGATCAGGGCATTGATGATGCGCGAGTGGTCTGCGGTGCGGTACAGGGTAATGGCAATATTGGTCACCTTGGGGTCAATGGCCGCCTCGCACAAAAATTCCACCACATGGTTGAAGGTGTGGTAGGGAAAGTGCAGCAAAATATCCTTTGTGCGTACTACCCTAAGGATGCTGGAAAATGGTTTTATATCGGGGTGTTGCAGGGCGGGCATGAGGGCGTTTTCAAGGTCTGGCCGCACCCGTGGAAAGTTTATGAGGCTGCGCATCATGTGGTAGCGTGCGCCGGGGTCAAGCTCACCCTTTTTGAGGTTGAGCTTGGAGGCCAGCAAAAACAGCAGGTCTTCTGGCATGGCCTGATCATAAATAAGGCGCACCGGGCGGCCCCGCAGGCGGTGCTCTAGGCCTTCTTCCATTTTTTCAATCAGGCTTTTGGAAACGTCGTCGTCAAGGCTCAGCTCTGCATCGCGCATAACCTTAAAGGTGTATGCCGTGATGCGGTCGTAGTTGAACATGAAGAAAATATTGTTCAGGCACAGCCTGATAATGTCGTCCACAAAGATAATATCGTGGCAGCCGGGCGAAGAGGGCATTTCTACAAAGCGCGGGCAGGCGGCATTTACGGGTATGCGCAGCACCGCGTAGCGGCATTTGCCGGGTGCTGCGTCTGATTCCATTTTGACAGCGTGTTTAATCTGGCTGTCTTGCAAAAATGGCAACTGAGCAGACTTGTTGAGAATAAGCGGCACAAGCTGTGGGTACACCACATTGCCAAAGTAGCTTCGGCAAAAGGCATCCTGCCCCTCGCTGAGCTCGGTTTCGTTGCGCACGCGTATGCCCTCGTGCTCCATGGCATCCAGCACTTCCTCGTATGTTTCGCGAAAGGCCGTTTGCGCGGTGGCCGCCTTGCTGTTTACGCGCTGCAAGGCTTCTTCGGGTGTTAAGCCGCCCATGAGCAGGGGTTTGATTTTGCTTTTGGAGCGGGTTAGCCGCACCAGCGAGGCCACGCGCACCTTGATAAACTCATCCTGATTGCTGGAAAATATGCCCAGAAAGCGCAACCGCTGCATAAGCGGGGTGGTGTGGTCGCGCGCTTCCTGCAAGATACGCTCGTTGAAACTGAGCCAGCTCAGTTCCCTGTTGTTCATAACAGCCGAAGGCTTCATGGTGTGCTCCAATGGCGAGTGAGTATTGCCGCAGGGCAATAATTGCCAGTGCTTACATCTGTTATGTATGATGGAAATGTTACGATTGTGTGCCGTGGCGGCCAGTGCGCTGCGCGTGTAACCAACTATGCGTAGCAAACGCAAAAAAGCAGGGCGTCACGCTTGTGTTAAGCGGACGCCCTGCTGTGGAACGCGTAGGTATGTTGCAGGTTAGCTGCGCTTCATGTCGGCAACAAGATTGCCAAGGGTTTTGGTTTGCTCGGCCAAGTCTGTCACCGCGCTTGAGGCGGCGTTCATGGCGTGCACGGTCTGCTCGGCGCGGTCGTTGACCTCGACAATGGACCTGTTGATCTCGTCGCTGGTGGCAGACTGTTCTTCACTGGCCGTGGCAATGGCGCGTACCTGATCAGCCGTGGAAAGGGCATTGTTGACAATTTCGCGCAGGGCCTCGCCCGACTTGTTGGCAAATTCTGTAGCTGTTTTTACCTGTTCAAGGGCGTTTTCTACACTGCCAACGCTCTTGGCCGTGCTCTGCTGAATTGCCGTAATAGCATTGCCCACATCGTTGGTAGAGGCCATGGTTTTTTCGGCCAGTTTGCGCACTTCGTCGGCCACCACGGCAAAACCGCGACCAGCCTCGCCAGCGCGTGCCGCTTCAATGGCGGCATTAAGGGCCAGCAGGTTGGTTTGGTCGGCAATGTCTGAAATAACATTCATAATGCGGTTGATGGCCTGAGCATGGTCGTTGAGCGTGCCCATGTCATCCTTAAGCGCTTGCGATACCGTGTGCACCCGGTCAATGCTTTCCAGCGCCTGTTGCACAATTTTTTCGCCGTTTTCGGCATTGGCTCTGGTTTGGTCAGACATGCCAGAGGCAGAGGATGCGTTGCTGGCAACCTCGCGCACGGTGGCGTTCATCTGGTTCATGGCAGTGGCCGCATCGCCAAGGCGCAGGGCCGATTCGCTCGAAAGGTGGTTGGCCTGACCAATGTGGGCCTCAAGCTCGTTTGAGGCAGAGGCAATGATTTTGACCACTTCTTCAAGCTGTTGGGCAGCGCTGAGCATGCCCTCGCGGCGGGCGTTTTCTGCCTGCTTGCGGGCTTCTTCTGCCTGTTCGGTCGCTTCTTTTGCCAGTGCTGCCTGACGGTGGGCTTCCTCGCCCTGCTGGCGCGAGGTTACAATCATTTCTTGCAGGGTAGCAACCATGTTGCCCAGAGCCCTGTGTAGTTCGGCCAGTTCGCCGTAGAACAGACGGTCATCAACGGTTATCTCAAGGTCGCCAGCGGCCACCCTGTCGGCCTGATCAACTATAAGGCTCAGGGGCTTGTTGATGGAACGCGCAATGGCCCAAGCAATGAGAAGCATAAGCAGGGCAACGCTGGCGGTTATGATCATGCTGGCGCGTATGGCCGCATTGGTGGCCGCAAAAATTTCGTCCTCATTCTGGAGCATCAGAATCTTCCAGCCGTGAGGGGTGGTGCTTACGCTGGCGCGCACTTCCTGTCCGTTGATCACGGTGCGTACCGAGCCGTCCTTCATGCCAAACAGCTTGGTGAGGCCGGGGTCTTGCACGTCTTTGCCAATAATCTTGCCGGTTATATCCTTGTGGCGCGGGTCGCACAAAATGCGGCCCGTGTTTTCAAGCAGCATAAAGTAGCCGGTCTTGCCAAAGTTCAGCTCGGCAAAGCGATGGGAGAGCCCGTTGAGAGAAACGTCAATGCCAAGCACGCCCGTAAAGTCGCCCTTGCGCGAAAACATTTTGTGGGTAATGGCCACCACAAGCTCGCCAGTGATGGAAAGATAGCTGTCTGCCAAGCCTACCTTTTGGGCAGAGGCGGCGCGCTGTGTGTACCAAGGGCGCTTGCTGGTATTGTACCCGGCGGGAACCTTGGCATTGTCTGCCGAGGTGGCGTAGCTGCCGTCGGTATAGCCAGCGTAGGCTTCCACGTAGTCTTCAGAGCCTTCGTCAAGCCGCACAAGGGGCTGAACTGTTTTAAAGGCGTCTACCGAAAGATCGGCACGCAAATAAACGTCTGCTTCCTTGTTTTGGGAGAAATTGGGAAACAAGCCCACAGCTTCGGCAATGTAGGGCTCCTGCGCCAGCAGGGCTACATCACGTTCAGCACTGCTAATAAACGTTTCTACATAGTTGCCCATAAGTTGCAACTGGGTAGATGCGTTGGCGAGATAGCTTTCCTCTGCATTGTCACGCATGGTTTTGAGCATGAACGGCAGGGTTCCGGCAGCCATTACGACAATGGTAAGAAGAAATCCAAGAATAACGCGTAGTCTGATAGTCATAGACGGCTCCTGCTCAATCTTATAAAGGCCTAGGAAAGTCTAGCGAACCCGGCTTAAAGTGAGCTATCGGTTGTTTTTTCGGAAACTTAATATTTGCAACGCAAATGTAACCAAAAGACCGAAATGGGGGGAAGCGCGGCTTTCATAAACATTTTATACGCAGGCTGCAAGCATTGCTGCGCTTGGGGTTTTGCCGCCCCTTGCCTGCTGCCCACGACTACGTGTACCTTTGGTCTGAGACACGTGCGTAAATTACTACGTTATCAGGGCAGTGTGCCAGTTGTGTATCGCCAGCAAGATCACTGGAAGGAAATATGGGCATAAAAAATTTTTGGAGTGCGTGCAACGTGTCTGGCATTGCCCACAGCGGCGAGGAATTTTTAAAGTTCGTGGGGCCGGGGCTGCTGGTGACAGTGGGCTTTATTGACCCCGGCAACTGGGCGGCCAATCTGGCTGCCGGTGCGGAATACGGCTATGCCTTGTTGTGGATGGTGAGCCTGTCAACATTTATGCTTATTGTTTTGCAGCACAATGCCGCACACTTGGGCATTGTGACTGGCAAGTGCATGGCCGAGGCCATTACAGAGTATTTTCCCTGCGCTATTGGGCGGCTGGTGCTGCTGAGCGCCTTTGGCGCGTCGGTCATGACCAGCATGGCCGAAATTCTTGGCGGGGCCATTGCCCTGCGCATGCTTTTTTCCATACCGCTGCCTGTGGGTGCAACGCTTACTGCCGTGCTGGCGGGCAGCCTGTTGCTGCTCAATTCGTACAACAAGGTTGAAAAATGGATCATCGGCTTTGTGTCGGTGATCGGCTTGGCCTTTTTGTACGAATTGTGGCTTGTGCCCGCCGGGTGGGTTCCTCAGGCCGCTGTGGGCTGGGTAACGCCCTGCTTTCCCGAAGGTTCCATGCTTGTGATCATGAGCGTGCTGGGCGCGGTTGTTATGCCGCACAATCTTTTTTTGCATTCTGAAATTATTCAGAGCCGCCAGTGGAATTTGGCGGGCGATGCCTTTATCAAAAAAAGGCTCGACTACGAATTTTTTGATACGCTCTTTGCCATGCTGGTGGGCTGGGCCATCAACAGTGCCATGATCATTTTAGCCGCTTCGGTGTTTTGGGTGGCAGGGAAGCAGGTTACGGAGCTGGAACAGGCCCGCGATCTGCTGCGGCCCCTGCTGGGCGAAGGGGCATCGGTGGTTTTTGCCGTGGCCTTGCTGTTTGCGGGCGTTGCCTCGTCGGTAACATCGGGCATGGCCGGGGGCATAATGACCTCTGGCATGGCGGGCGAGGCCTACAATACCAAAGACAAGCACAGTGTCATGGGCATTGTGGGTTCGCTTGGCTGCGGGCTCGTGCTTATCTGGCTGACCAGCGATCCCTTCAAGGGGCTGCTGCTTTCGCAAATGGCCCTTTCGGTACAGTTGCCCATCACCATGATCTCGCTGGTTACGCTAACCTCATCCCCCAAGGTCATGGGCAAGTATGCCAACGGCAAGGGCACAAAACTGCTGCTGTACACCCTTACCGGCATTGTTACCGTGCTCAACCTCATGTTGCTGGCCAGTGCCCTCAGCTAGTGCTTGGCATGCACAATTTTGTTTTGCAGTACAATATTGTTGGTGCTGCCGGTATGTTGGGATGGCAAATTGTTATTAAATCAGGCGTGTTGTAAATATTTTTGCTAGGCACGCTCTTTGCTGTTTCATAACCGGCCCCCAAACTTTTTGCGGAAAGAGGCACTATGAAAAGGCTTGAGCACCTCATGCAGTCATGGCAACAGGCAGACGAAGCACCCGCACCGGGCAAGGCAGACCTGCTGCTGTATGCTCCCTGCCCGGTCAAGCTGGTGGTAAAGGAGCGTATTGAAGCCATAGCGGCAGCGCAAAACCCGATTCTCACAACCCATATCCCCATGGGCTGCACCTCGGTTGACCCCTACGACCCCCTGTATATGGAAACAGACGTTGCCAAATTGCCCGCAGTCATTGCCTCCATAGGCTACGGCGATTTTTGGCGCGGCGAATTTGTGCGGCGTTTTGTGCAAAACGGTGTTTTTGAAAGCGTGCAGCCACAAGTGCTTAACCCCCTGTATGCAGAGGCTGGGCTGGTTGATCCCGCTGGGGCCTACACAATATACGGCGTGACGCCCTATATTTTTTTGGTAGACCACAAAAAGCTCGATGGTCTGCCAGCGCCTCGCAACTGGGGCGACCTAACGCACCCGCGCTACCATGGGCAGGTTGTCATGTGCGGCGATGGCGACGATATGGCCGACGCCGTGCTGCTGAACCAGTACAAGGACTACGGCGAACCGGGCGTTACGGGGCTGGCTGCAAATATCAAAAGCTTTATGCATTCCTCGCGCATGGCAAAGGTGTGCGGCACTGCCGCACCCGATGCCGGGGGCATCTTTATTATCCCGCTGTTTTTTGCCGAAAGCACCAAACTGCCCGACCACGTTGAGGTTGTGTGGCCAGAGGACGGCGCGGCGGCAAGCCCGCTCTACCTGCTGGCAAAAAAAACAGAAAAAGAGCGCCTTGAGCCGCTGCTGGATTTTTTTGCCAACGGTTTTGGCGACATCGACAGTGCCGCATGGTTTATACCCATGGACGGCTCGCGCCCATCACGTCTGCCGCACAATGCCCGTCTCAAATGGGTGGGCTGGGATTTTGTGGAAAACAACGACGTCAACAGCCTGCGTGATATTTTGGCATTGAAGTTTCGGCGGTTGCAAGCTGGTGCGGCATGCGGCTCATAACCGTGGCGGGGCCGCCCTCGTGCGGCAAAACCTCGTTGGTGGTCAAGGCTGGCGCAAGCCTGAAAAGCCGTGGCATCAGCTGTGCGGTCATCAAGTTTGACTGCCTGCAAAGCCGCGATGACGAGCTGTACGCTGCGGCGGGCATTCCCGTGTCTGTGGTGCTTTCTGGCGGTCTGTGCCCCGACCATTTTTTTGCCACCAATCTGGAAGAAGCCTTTGGCTGGGCCGCCCAGACCGGGGCAGCCATGTGCATTATCGAAACAGCGGGCCTGTGCAACCGCTGTTCGCCGCATTTGCGCGGGGCTCTGGCCCTGTGCGTCATTGATAACCTCATGGGCATAGACGCGCCGGAAAAAATCGGCCCCATGCTGCGGCTGGCCGACGTGGTGGCCGTGACCAAGGGCGATCTGGTTTCGCAGGCAGAGCGCGAGGTGTACCGCTACCGCATCCGCCAGATGAACCAGCGGGCCGTGATCAGGCATGTGAACGGCCTTACCGGGCAGGGCTGTGCAGAGTTTGCTTCCATCATGGCGGTTGCGCCCGATATTGCCTCTGTAACCGACATGCGTCTGCGTTTTGCCATGCCCGCCGCCATCTGCTCTTACTGCCTGAGCGAGATGCGCATTGGCGCGCGCTACCAGAAGGGCAACGTTAAAAAGGCGGATTTTGTAGGCAGTCATGGAGCTGAAAATGGTGAATGAAAATTCAGAGCTTGCCCTCAGCAGCCTGAGCCTGACACCGGGGCGCGACAAGGCTGGCCAGCCGGAAAGGGGGCACATCCACTTTAAGCCCGGCGAAATAACGGCTCTGCTGGGGCCCACGGGCGCGGGTAAAAGCCGTTTTTTGGCCGACATAGAGTCGCTGGCTGCGGGCGATACGCCCACAGGCCGCACGGTTTTGCTTAACGGTGCGGCCCCAGATGAAGATACCCGCTTTGACCTGCAAGGGCGGTTGGTGGCCCAACTGACCCAGAACATGAATTTTGTGCTTGATATGGGTGTGATGGATTTTTTGCGCACCCACGCCCTCAGCCGTGAAGTGGCAGATGCAGAAGGCGCCGCCCAGCGGGTTTTTGAGGTCGCCAACCAGCTGGCTGGCGAACCATTTTTTGCTCATACCCAGCTTACCCAGCTCTCTGGCGGGCAGTCGCGCGCCCTCATGATTGCAGACACAGCCCTGCTGAGCTGGTCGCCCGTGCTGCTCATTGACGAAATCGAAAACGCTGGTGTGGACAAACGCAAGGCTCTGAATCTGCTGTTGGCCTCGGACAAGATTATTGTAATGGCAACCCACGATCCCGTGCTGGCCCTTGCTGCTGACCGGCGGCTGGTGTTTGAGCAAGGGGCCGTGGCGGCCGTGCTGGCCCGCACCCCGGCAGAAGACGCCCTGCTGGCCCGGCTAGAAGACATGGAAAAACAGTGGTCTGACGTGCGCGAAGCCCTGCGCAAGGGGGCAGACATGGCGGCGTGGGC
>CAYPRZ010000045.1:0-8306 GCA_964413315.1 uncultured Desulfovibrio sp.
AGATATGCAATACGCTTGAAGTGGAAAACTGGCCCGGCCTGCCCAACGTAAGCGGCCCGGAACTGGACAAATCCTTTCGGGATCATGCCAAGCATTTGGGGGGCATATTTGCCAGAGGCGACGTACTTAGGCTGGAAGTGCAGGGCAATCGGCACGTTATCCGAACATCCAAGGGCGATTATGCGGCAAAAACCGTTATCATCGCCAGCGGCGCTACCCATCGGCGGCTTGGTTGCTCTGGTGAGAGCACGCTGACTGGGGCTGGAGTGAGCTATTGCGCGGTTTGCGATGCGCCTTTTTATGAAGGTGAAACCGTGGCCGTAGTTGGCGGCGGCAATACTGCGGTAGAAGAATCCCTGTATCTGACGCGCTTTGCCCGCAAGGTGTACATCGTACATCGGCGAGATGCCTTCAGGGCAGACAGTGTGCTTGCAAACCGCGCCCTTGCCAATGAAAAGATTGTTCCAGTCTGGAACAGCGCAGTGGCAAGCATCAACGGTAGCGACATGGTCGAAGGCATGACTGTTCGCAACTCGGCCAGCGGCGTATGCACCGATCTTGATGTGGCGGGCGTGTTTGTATGCGTGGGCATTGAGCCCAATACCGCCTTTCTAGATGACCGTTTTCAGCGCACAGAGGGCGGTTGGCTGGTTACCAATACACATCTGCACACCTCTGTTGCTGGTATTTTTGCAGCGGGCGATGTGCGCGACACCCCTTTGCGGCAGGTTGTAACGGCGGCTGCCGATGGCGCGCTGGCGGCCATTTCGGCCTATCACTGGCTGCAATCGCACTAGCAAAATATCTTCGGCCTTGCGCCCTGACGGCCCGTGGCCATGTAGTAAAAAAATCGCCGTCTGCGGATCGGCAGTGCGGCAGGGAGAGCACCATGCTTGCAATAGACAGAGACAGTTTTGAACAGGAAGTGCTGCAAAGCAGCGAACCGGTTGTTGTAGAGTTTTGGGGCGAACAGTGCTCTGTGTGCGTGGCCATGATGCCGGAAGTGGAAGAACTGGCAAAAAATTTTGAAGGCAGGGTCAAGTTTTGCAAGATACCCATTGCCGGTAGCCGCCGACTTTGTATCGAGCTGAAGATCATGACCGTGCCGGTATTTCTGTTCTACAAGAATGGTGAGCTGGTAGACCGCTTGGCCAATCAGGACCTGAGCGCAGAGAACATCCGGGCCAAGGCGGAATCTTTGCTCAAATAGCTGCTGCGGATAAGCTGCTTTGGCCTACGCCCCTTGCCTGTTTTGATAGCTGATTCATATTGGCCTTGTGTTGGCCAGTAATTTGACCATAAACTGGCATGGAGCATAATTGTGTTTCTTTGTGGGGCGCAAATGACCATGATGGATACTATGGATACATACAATAAATATCTGGAAATACTGCGCGAAGAGCTCATTCCTGCTCAGGGCTGCACCGAGCCCATTGCCATTGCATTTGCCGGTGCGCTGGTAACAAAGGTTCTTGGGACTTTTCCCGATCATCTGGAAGTGGCTTGCAGCGGCAACATGATCAAGAATGCCAAGAGCGTTGTTGTTCCCAATTCTGGCGGGCAAAAGGGTATTGCAGTGGCCGCCACGCTTGGCGCAGTTGGGGGCAACCCCGATTTGCAGCTACAGGTGCTTACCCCGGTTACTGCGGCTGATGCAGAGCGCGCCCGGCAGCTTGTGGCTGCGGAATTCTGCACTGTAAAGCTGCTCAACAGCATTGCAAACCTGCATATACTGGTAACAGCGGTGGCAGGTGAAAGCCGCGCTGTTGTAGAAATTGCAGAAGAACACACCAACGTGGTGCGTGTTGAAAAAAATGGCAAGGTTCTTCAGGGTGGTGAATACAGCTCTGGCGTGCAAAAGCATGACGAAAGCCGTGCTTTTATGAGTATCGCAGGGATTATTGAGTTTGCCGAAAGCTGCAATATTGACGATGTGCGCGAAATTCTGGACAAACAGATTCTGTGCAACAGTAATATTGCTGTAGAAGGCCTGAGCCATCAGTATTCCATGGGTGTTGGCCGCTCATTGCTTGATTCGCGCGGCAGCGATGTGCGCACCCGCGCCACGGCCGTGGCAGCGGCTGGCTCTGATGCCCGTATGGGGGGCAGTGATCTGCCGGTTATCATCAATTCTGGCAGCGGCAATCAGGGTATTACGGTTTCGTTGCCGGTCATTGAATATGCCCGCGAGCTGGGCCTGTCGGATGAAAAACTGTACCGGGCGCTGCTTATCAGCAATCTTGTTGCCATACACAACAAGTCTGGCATTGGCAGGCTTTCGGCATACTGCGGGGCGGTCAGCGCCGCCTGCGGCAGCGGTGCGGCCATCACCTGGATGCACGGCGGCAGCTTTCAGCAAATTGCCGACACCATCATCAACACTCTGGTCAATGTATCAGGGATTGTGTGCGATGGGGCAAAAAGTTCATGCGCTGCCAAGATTTCATCGGCAGTGGATGCCGCCATTACTGCGCACGATCTGTCCATGCAGGGCAAGGTTTTTCCTGCGGGCGAGGGCATTGTAAAGGGCGATGTGGAAGAAACCATTCGCAGTGTTTCCCGCCTTGCTCGCGAGGGCATGCGCGAAACGGATATTGAAGTGCTGCATATCATGATTGATTAGGCTGCGGCCTGGCCCCGATTTGGGGTGCGCTGCGCTTGCTGCACGCTTGCCGCGTCTGTAGGGTTTGGGCCTGACAGGCGCGGCTGCGTTTTTATGGTGGCTGGCGGGTGCCGTGCGGCATGTCACATGGCATGTGGGGGCCGCGTTTTTGCCCAAACACCGAGCCACTTGAAAAAGAAGCCGCTAACGGATAGGCTTATATATTACACGCACGCCCCATGCGCCAGCGGGCCTGTCGGTTTGCCCAAGGCCCAGCCCATGCACTAACCGCACAGCACCTTGCAAGCCATATCCTGCCAACAGCGCCCTGCACATTGCGGATGCCTGTCACAACGGTTTGCCGGTTTCGCTGGCACGGGATGCCCGTGTTTTTCCGCCTTTAAGGCGCTGCCTTTTGGGCGGCGCAAACTTGGGGTCTGCTAGACCGCAGGTTTGTTATCAATCTAGCGCGCCCATTTGGCGCGCGCCTCTGCCCGCGTGATCTCAAATGCCGCAGGGCAGAAGCGTCACCAAATTTTGAGGAGCATCATGAGCAACGAACCGGACAAGATTATTTATTCCATGATCCGCGTCACCAAGCGCCATGGCCAAAAGGAAGTGCTGAAAGACATTTCGCTTTCGTACTTTTACGGGGCCAAAATCGGCGTGCTTGGTCTGAACGGCGCGGGTAAATCCAGCCTGCTGCGCATTCTGGCGGGGGTGGATCAGGCCTTTGACGGCAAAACCGTGCTGGCCCCCGGCTACACCATCGGCTACCTTGAACAGGAACCGCTGAAGGAAGAAACCCGCACCGTGCGCGAGGTTGTTGAAGACGGCGTGAGCGAGCTCACTGCCATCGCCCGCGAATTTGAAGAAATCAACGCCAAGTTCGCCGAGCCCATGGAAGCGGACGAAATGGACGCGCTGATCACCCGTCAGGCCGAAGTGCAGGAACTCATGGACGCCAAGAACGTCTGGGATCTGGATTCGCGCCTTGAAATGGCCATGGATGCCCTGCGCTGCCCTCCCGGCGATATGCCTGTTGCGCAGATTTCTGGTGGTGAACGCCGCCGCGTGGCCTTGTGCCGCCTGTTGCTGGAATCGCCCGACATTCTGCTGCTCGACGAACCCACCAACCACCTTGACGCAGAGTCGGTGGCTTGGCTCGAACGCTTCCTCTCCACCTTCCCCGGTACGGTTATCGCCGTCACCCATGACCGCTACTTCCTCGACAACGTGGCGGGCTGGATTCTGGAACTGGACCGTGGCCGGGGCATTCCGTGGAAGGGTAACTACTCCTCTTGGCTGGAGCAGAAGCAGAAGCGCCTTGCCAACGAAGAAAGAACCGAAGCCGACCGCCAGAAGACCCTGCAACGCGAACTGGAATGGGTGCGCATGTCGCCCAAGGGCCGTCACGCCAAGGGCAAGGCACGCCTGAACGCCTACGAGGCCATGCTTTCGCACGAAAGTGAAAAGCGCGCGCCTGATCTGGAAATCTACATTCCGCCGGGACAGCGTCTGGGCAAGGTTGTTTTTGAGCTTGAGGGCGTCAGCAAGGGCATGGGCGACAGGGAACTGATGGAAAACGTCAACGCCATCATCCCCCCCGGCGCCATTGTGGGTATTATTGGCCCCAACGGCGCGGGCAAGACCACCCTGTTCAAAATGCTTGTGGGTCAGGAAAAGCCCGACACCGGCACGCTCAAGGTGGGCGAAACCGTGCAGTTTGCCTATGTTGATCAGGGCCGTGAATCACTCACGCCCGGCAAGACCGTGTACGAGGTTATCAGCGACGGTGCTGAAACCATCAAGCTGGGTGGCCGTGAAGTCAACGCCCGCGCCTACTGCACGCGCTTCAACTTCCACGGTGCAGACCAGCAAAAAAAGGTGGATGTGCTCTCTGGTGGTGAACGCAACCGCGTGCACCTCGCATGCATGCTCAAGTCTGGCGCCAACGTGCTGCTGCTTGACGAACCCACCAACGATATTGACGTAAACACCATGCGTGCTCTCGAAGACGCACTGGACAACTTTGCCGGTTGTGTGCTGGTCATCAGCCATGACCGCTGGTTCCTCGACCGCGTGGCCACGCACATCATGGCCTTTGAAGGCGATTCCAGCGTGGTGTTTTACGAAGGCAACTATACAGACTACGAAGAAGACCGTAAAAAGCGGCTCGGCAAGGATGCCGATACACCGCACCGCATCAAGTACCGCAAACTGACGCGTTAACTGCCCGCCGCCGCGCCGCATTTTGTGGCGCGGCGGCTTTGTTTGCGGCGGTTACCGCCGGAGGGCCGATGTCACACGCACGTATTGCATCCTCAGTGTTTTCCCAGTGTTCTTATATTCCCTGCCGTCAGCGGCGCGGTGGGCCACAAGCCGGGCTTGGTCTGGCATTGCTGCTTGCGCTGTGCGCCCTGTTTAGCCTGTCTTTTACCAGCGCCCATGCCGCAGGTCTTTCCAACACGCCCACATCTCCCCGCACGGCAAGGCTTACGCCCTCTGGCGGTCTGTTAGAAGTAGAGCAGCAGGCCCCGGTGCTTACTGCCAACGGCATAAGTCAGGTGCGCGTGGTGTTGCCAGCCGGGGCTGAAAATTTGCGTCTGTCTGTTCCCGGCCACACCATCGTGCGTTGGGCCAGCGTGCCGCAAGCCATTGATCAAAGCGGTGAGCTGGCCAAAATGCGCGAAGACCGCCAGCACGCCCTCATGACCCTTTCGGGCAAGCTTGAGGGGGTAAAGGCCCAGTTGGCCCTGTGGAATGGAGCGGGCGCGGAGGGGAATTTTCAGGATTTGACCCAGCGCGAAAAAAGAATGGCCGAGGTTGTGCCTGCCCTCAATTACGAAAAGGCCGATCTTGAGCGCCGTTTGGCTCTGCTGAAGCAGGAATTGCAGCAGTTGCCGCCCAGCCCGGAAATGGGGCAGAGCGTGCTTATCACCCTGCAAAAATCTGTTTCTGCCGCAACCCTGCCGGTACGCTACAGCTACACGCTGCGCAACTGCGGCTGGCGGGCTGCATATTCTTTTGACGCCCAGCCCGACAAGGGCAAGGGCGATACCACACAGGTGCGCTTTATGGCCGAGGTGTGGCAGTTTTCGGGTATGGACTGGGCTGACACCCAGTTGATTCTGGTTTCTCGCGGTCAAGGCCCGCGTGAACCTGCGCCCCTGCCGCGCTGGGTTATTGATTCGCAGCCCCAACCCGTGGCTCAGCCGCTCGTCAAGGCGGCCCCGCGCATGATGATGGCAGCCGATGCCGAAATGGCCGAAGCCGCTCCCGCACCTGCCGCACCTGTGGTGGCCGACACCACCGGCGTGTACGCAAGCTGGACACTGGGCGAAAAAGGCCTGCCCGAAGGCCGCTCGCGGCTGCTGGTGCTGGAATCGGAATGGAAGACCCCCCTGCAATGGCTGGCGCGTCCCTCTTCGGGCGAAAGCAGCGTATGGCTCATGGCGCGGCCCACGCTGCCCGAAGGCCAGATTTGGCCTGACGGTCAGGCAGAATTCAGCGTGGACGGTCAGGGCGTGGGCACTGGGCAGTTCCATGCCAACGGCAACGAAACAACCCTGTATTTTGGCGCAGACCCGCGTGTGCAGGTAAAAGCCACGGCAGACGTGCGCCAGCGCGGCGAAAAGGGCTTTATCGGCAAAAGCCGCACATGGACATGGGGCTGGACGTACACCGTGCGCAATACCCGCGACAAGGCCGTGACCGTGCGGCTTGAGCGGCCCATGCCCATGGTTGTTGATCAGGGCGTAACCGTGACCTATCGCGACAAGCCGCAAGCCCAGCAGGATGCGCAGGAGCACCTGCTGTTCTGGAATGTGGATGTGGCTGCGGGCGGCAAGGCCGAGGTCAAGCACGAGTTGACCCTCACCTCGCCAGTGGAGATTCAGCTTGATCCTTATGCGCCCTAAGACAACTGCTTTCAGAACTGATTGATAACAAGGCCCGCGTTACTGCAACGCGGGCCTTTTGTCATTTTTGCGCATTTTTTTAATCAAACAAAGGGCGCAGCACCAGCCACAGGGCAATGCCGCTAAGCGTCAGCCCTGCCAGCCCTTCAATAAGTGGAATGCGCTTTTCCAGCGCCCGCTGCGCTCCGGGCAGGGATATGGCGGTGGCAAGGGCAGCATCCCAAACAAAGACCAGCAGGGTCATCCATATTCCGGCAAAGGTCTGCTGCGGCAGAGTGGCAGTGGGGCCCAGAATGACCGTCATAAGAGTGAGGTAAAAAACCGCGTTCTTCGGGTTGAGCAGGGCCGAGCCAAGGCCCGTGATCAGCTGGCTGCCGGGGGAGAGGGGGCGGGCCTCACCCGTGGCAAGGCTGCCCTCTCCGGTTGCTGCGTTGCGGCTCTCGCGCAGCAGCAAAAAGCCAAGCCAAGCAAGATAGCCAGCGCCTGCCAGCTCCACAAAACGGTACAGCGAGGGAATTTGCCGCATGACCGACCAGCCAGAAACCGCAAGGCAGATGTACAGGGCGTTGCCCAAGGCTATGCCTAGGCAGATAAACAGCGCTCCGCGCAAGCGGTGGCGCGCGGCGTGACCGAGAATGAGAAAAAAATCTGGCCCAGGGCTGAGCAGGGCAAGAAAGTGCGCCAAAGCCAGCGCGGGAAAGGCAGCGGGAATAAGCGTGGATACAGAAACAGACATGGGTGGCCTCCTTGCGGACAGCTCACCCTTTTTTTATTTGCGCGTATTGTACGAATGTGACCGCCCCCGCTGATAGCAGCCCGGCGTGACGGAATAGAATTTTACAAACATGCGGTGAAAGTGGCTTTGATCAGCATAGCCAACTGCAAGAGCCGCCTCGGCAATGCTTTTACCCTGCCGCAGCAGTGCGCGGGCTTTTTCGAGCCGTAGGCAGTGCAGCCATGCCTTGGGCGGCAGCCCCGCTGTACGCCTGAATGCCCGCGAAAAACTCTCGCGTCGCAGTCCGGCCCTTTGGGCAAGCGACGCAACGGGCGCGTGGCTTGGGGGCGGCTGGCTGGTTTCGTCACTTGTTGCACTGTGGGCGGCCAGCAGCAGGTGGGCAGCGGCTGCGGCTGCGGGTAGTTCGGCCCTGTGGTCGGCCTCCGTACTGCTGGCAAGGCAGCCGTATGCCGCTTGCAACCGCGTAAACATGTCCACAAAAAGCGCTTCTGCCCCGTCCTCGCCCTTGCAGTAGGCCTCCAGCGCGGCAATTCCCTGCGCATACAGGGCAGCATTCGTCACCACGGGTTGTGTCACCGCATACACATCGGCAATGCCCAGTGGGGCGCAGATGTGCTGCGCAAACCAGTTGGCTTCAAAATATGCCATGCGGTAGCTGCGGGGTTTTCCCTCCAGCGGATTGCAGCGGTGGGGTATGCCGGGGGCAATGAGGGCAATGTCGCCCTTGAGCGCCTTGTGGGGTTGCCCCATGAGGGTAAAGCACGTGCCGCCTTCAATGATAAGACCAAAAGAAAAGGCCGCGTGGAAATGCTCGGCATAGGGCAGGGTGCTTTGCAGCGTGGTGCGCACCTCTAGATACGGATATTTTTCCGGCGAGGTAAAGGTTTGCTGTGTGGTCGCTGTGCGCAGGGGCATGGGGCAGTACCGTTTTCAGGCTAGTTTGTTTGCCACAGTAGCCACTGCCCTGCGTCATGGCAAGCTGGCGCGGTTCCAGACGGGCGGGGTGCAGCGTTGGCCGGTAAAATACGTATCAGAAATCAGACAAAAA
>CAYPRZ010000045.1:8316-14216 GCA_964413315.1 uncultured Desulfovibrio sp.
CAGTGTAGCCACTGGTCTGTGTCAAGGCAAGCTGGCGCGGTTTCAGACGGGCGGGGTGTAGTGTTGCAGGTAAAATGCGTGGCAGAAATCAGACAAAAAGCCGCACACGCAGGGCTGCTCCACGCCGCAGACCCCGGTGTTGGGTCTGGCTGCCGGGCATGGTTATCCAGCCGTGCATGTCACGCAGCACAGCGGTTTTGCCTGTGCCAGCCGCCACGGGCCAAGCGGTCAGCCGTCCGTGTTCGCGCCGCAGCATAACGGGGTAGTGGGTGGGGGCGGTTCCTTCCACTGGCAGGGCCAGACCAAGGCGGGCCAGCACCGTGGGCGGGCTGTCTGCAAACTGGAGGGTAGGTTGCTGCCCGCCAAGCCTTTGCAGCAAGGGAGCCAGAAAAACCTGCGCTGCCAGCGCAAGGCTGAGCGAATGCCCTGGCAAGCCCAGTATGCTGGTTTGTCCCACGCGGGCAATGGTAAGCGGGCGGCCGCTGCTCACGCGCTGGTCATGCCCGCAAAGACGGCAACCCGGCAGTGCGGCAATGGCCTGTGCGCTAAAATCGCGCTTGCCGCCGGATGACCCGCCAATAACCACAATGACATCGCAAGGGCCTGCCTCGTCTGGCCTGATTGTTTCGTCTGGCCCGATAGTTTCGTGTGGCAATGCTGCACACAGATGCCGGGTGAGTGCTTCAAGGTCGTCTGGCACGGTGCCAAGGTGCAGGCAACGCGCACCAAGGGTTGTTGTCAGCGCCTCCAGCAGCAGGGCATTGGTGCTGACTGGGGTTGCGCCAAGGCCATTGGGGGTGGGTGAAATACAAAATTCATCGCCTGTGGCAATAATGCCCACCACGGCTTGTCGATGTACGGGTACATGTTCATAAAACTGGGCCAGCAGGGCAATGTGGTGAGCACCCAGTTTTGTTCCGGCCTTTGCGAGCAGGGTTTCCTGTGGCATGTCTGCCCCACGGGCCAGCACGTGCTGACCAGCGGCGCAGGGAGCGCATATGGCTATTTGTGCCAAGCTGGCAGGGGTTTGCAGCGGTGCCGTATCCTCCTGCATCACTACGGCATCTGCGCCTTGCGGCAAGGGGCCGCCCGTGTACACGCGCCAAGCCTCGCCAGCGTGCAGCTGTCCATGGCATTTTGCACCCATGCGGCATTCGCCAGCAAGACGCAGTATGGTGGGGTGTTGCGGGCTGGCTGCGGCCACATCGGCTGAGCGCAAGGCGAAGCCATCGCGCACAGAGCGGCTTTCTGCGGGGCAGGGCTGGGGTGCGCACATGTCGTGGGCCAGCACCCTGCCAAGGGCCGCACATATAGAAACTGGCTCTGCGGGCAGAGCCGCAGCCTCGGCAATAAAAGTGCTAAGCTCTTTTGTCTCCCGCAGGCAAAAATAGTGGGACACGGGCAATCCTTTTTGGGCTGGGCTGAACCTCAAGATGGCAGTGCGGACTTATGTAAGTATAGTAAGTTGCGGGGTTTTTGTAAATAATGTTTAATTATAAATAGTTATAAAAAATGTGTTCGGGGTGAAATTTGGAACATGGGGTTGACTGCCGCGCACGATTTACCTAAGCTTTGATCACGCAATCAATTGAAACCATGAATGTTTATTGAAAATTTTAGCGTGTAATCAGCCAGTTACGCGCAGCAAAGCATTCTCACACGCGGCGTCCCCCCCCCATCGCTTCCGTGCAGCTTATGATTCAGGTTCTTATCTCCGCCAGTTCCAAAGTATAAGACATTTGGCAGAATGAAACCAGACTTGAGGTGCTTATAACGGAAGCAATGTGAAAAAAAGAACAAATTTGTATTAATGCAGAGGCCTTTGACCTGCGGGGCGAACCTCTTGCCCGCAACACGTGCCCTTGCCCCATTGCACAGCTATTTTACGTTGCTGCTTATGGCGTATTGGCCTGAAGTACCGTTGACCAGAGCGCACGCAAGGAGTGACAGCTTCGCAGAGTCGAAGTTGCACATATGATAAGGTAGGCTTTTATGGCTCAGCTCAAAAACATGACCGCAGAGGGTGTGCTGCCAGTGGCATCGCCTCCGGCCACAGTGCGCAGTTATGATATTTTGACCTACAGCGAGGGCAAAGTTGCGCCTTCGGTATTTTTGTCGTGCCGCGAGCAAACGCTTACGGTGCACGTCAACGGCGTGCCCTTTGTGCGGGTGGCCTGTTCGGGCCAGCATTTGCGGTATTTTGTGCCGGGTTTTCTTTATTCGTGCGGGCTTATCAACAGTCTGCACGATCTGGCCGGGATGGACATAACGCCAATGGCCGCCAACACTGCCGATCAGGCTCAGGCACAGACACAGGTACAGACACAGGCTCAGGCCGACAGCGCAGAAGAACTGCGTGTGGATGTGCTGCTGCGCGGGGCCTGCTGTAGCAAGGCGGCCAGTTCTACGGAGCAGGCCGCCCCAAGGCTCACCATCACTTCGGCCATGGGCTGGAACATTCCTCTTGCTGCCCGGCAGTTGCCCAGTGTACCCCGTGCGCAGGTTCCCACATGGGATCCACGGGTTATCCTGCATGGCGCTCAAGAGCTGGAAGAACGCTCGGAAATTTTCCACCAGACTGGCGGCTGCCACAATGCGGCTCTGCTCAACCGGCAGGGCATGGTGTTTTACTGCCTTGATATTGGCCGCCACAATGCCATTGATACCCTCGTGGGCTACATGCTGGTTGAAGGGCTCAACCCTGCCGACCACATGATCATCAGCAGCGGGCGTATCGCCTCTGAAATAGCGCAAAAGGCCGTGCGCATCGGTGTGCCGGTTTTTGCATCCCTTTCTCGTGCCATGTCGCGCGCCGTTGATCTGGCGCGTGCCACCGGGTTGACTCTGCTGGGCAATGTTAAGTCTGGCAGCATGCACATATATCATGAAAACGGGCAGCTTGTGCTGCCGTGATGCCATTGTCGATCATGACAAGGAGCGCTGTATGGCTGATATGTTGAGCAAACTGAAACGTGCCGATGAAGACCTGCTGCTCGAAAACCTTTCGCGCCGTGGTTTTATCAAGGTAACGTCGTGCGCGGCACTTGGGCTGGCCACGTTGCAGGCCTCGGAGGCCTTGGCCACCATGAAGGCTTCGCCTCTGGTAATTATGGAAAAAGCGGCGGGCATGATTGTGGGCGACCCCACCCTGTGCGTGTGCTGTCAGCGGTGCGAGCTTGCCTGTACGGAATTTAACGACGGCAAGGCCGACCCCAAGCTTGCGCGCATCAAAATCAGCCGCAATGCCATGTTTGGGCCAGAGGGCGGGCTGGAAAACACCACCAAGGGTATTTACGGCTCTGGCTCGCTGGTGATTCAGGATACCTGCAAGCAGTGCCCCCACCCTGTGCCCTGCGCCACGGCCTGCCCGCAAAACGCCATTATCGCCCAAAAGGGCACGGGTACGCGCATGGTGCTTAAAGACCGCTGTGTTGGCTGCCGCCTGTGTCAAAAGGCCTGCCCTTGGGGCGTAATGACCTTTGATGAAGAGCAGGGCAAGGCCGACAAGTGCTTTTTGTGCAACGGCGCGCCCAAGTGTGTGGAAGCCTGCCCCGCAGCCGCCCTGCGCTATGTGCCTTGGAGCGACCGCACCCGCGAGGCCACCACGCGCGGATCGTTCTCGCTGCTGGTTCCCGATGACCGCCGCGCCGCTTGCAACGCCTGCCATGTGGAATCGCCCGGCGGGCCGCGTAACCTCAAATACGAGCAGTAGCGCGTACCCTTTGCGCAGCACCAATTGCAGCGCAGAGCGGGCATTCACAGGAATTACGCTCCATTAGCGAGCTGGAGGAATTTATGGCCAGAAAATTTGGCGGCTATCAGGGCAAGGGCCTGCGGGTCAACCTGAGCACGGGCCGCATTACTGTTGAGGACACCTACAAGTATCTTGATTTTATTGGCGGCACGGGCTTGGGCTACAAGGTGTTTTGGGACGAAGTTGCGCCCAAAACCAAGGCCTATGACGAAGCCAACAAAATCGTTTTTGCCGTGGGGCCTCTGGCTGGCACGGGCGCCTTGTGCAGCGGGCGTACCGCTGTAACCACCATCATGCCTGTTTCGTGGCCGCAGCACCTCATAGGTTCGGGCCACATGGGCGGCAACTTTGCCGAGCACCTGAAATACGCGGGCTATGATTTTCTTATTATCGAAGGCAAGGCCGACCGCCCCGTGTGGCTGCATGTGCGTGACGGCAAGGCGTGGATCAAGGATGCCAGCCACGTGTGGGGGCAGGGTACACGCCGCACCACCCGCGTGATCAGCGAAGAAGTGGGCGCGGACAATACCGTTGCCGCCATCGGGCCCGCCGGTGAAAATCTGGTTCCGTATTCTGTGGTGGTCAACAGCCGCGCTCATACCGCAGGTTGCGGCATTGGCGCTGTCATGGGTTCCAAGATGCTCAAGGCCATTGCCCTTCAGGGCAGCCAGCCCGTGCACATTGCGGGCGACAAGGCCGACTGGGAAAATCTCATCAACTACCACCGCACCATCATTGGGGCTAACAACCAGCATGTGGTTCCCAGTTTTCCCAGCCCACTTTTTGAATACTGGAGCGCAGGTTCCCGCTGGGTAGGTGCGCCGGGCAAGCGCTGGGGCGCATCGGAAGCACCTGTTACGCTTACGGGCGACGTGCGCTCGCTCAACCGTATCTCCTACCGCACCAACAATGCCGCCTACTTTTTGGGCGACAATGTGTGGCAGTACACCGTGCGCAACAACGGCTGTTTTTCGTGCCCCATCCGCTGCTATACCGTGATGAAGGATGAAGACACGGCGGCCAAGTTTGGCGTCAGCCCCATTCAGTTCAACACATGTGTGGGCATGTTTGGCGGGCGCGAGTGGTTCCCCAAGCTTACGCGCAAAAAGAATGATCTGGCGCGTCAGGCCGGTTTTGTGGGTATTGAGCTTATGGACGATCTGGGCGTGTGGGAAAACTACGGCCAGCTGTTCCGCGATTTCAGCACCATGTACGAAGACGGCATCTGGAAGCAGAAGCTGGGCGCGGACGAACTCAAGTCCATTCCTTGGGACATGGTAGACGCCTGCAACCCCGAATTCATCAAAACAGCCGTGCACCGCATTGCCTACAAAGAAGGCGAGTTTGGCGAGCTTTTGGGCATGGGCACTGGCTATATGCTTGAAAAGATGGGTATTCCCGAAGAAAAGTGGAAGGACGACCACCGTACCGTCTACTGGAAAATGGGCCACCCCAAGCACCACGCCAACGAGGACGACGGTCAGGCCGGGTGCGTCATCAACACCCAGTACAACCGCGATCCCATGTGCCATTCCAACTGCAACTTTGTGCGTAGCGGCTTGCCCATTGAAGTGCAAAAGCGTCTTGCCGAGCACTTCTGGGGTTCTGCCGACGCGGTGGACGCCATTGGCGACTACAAGCCCACCAACAAATACAAGATGATCCGCGCCAAGTGGTCTATTGAGCGCAAGGAACTGCACGACATGCTTTCGTTCTGCAACTGGATGGGGCCGTGGATTTCCACACCCAACAAGCAGGATGGCTACATGGGTGATAACAGCCTTGAAAGCAAGTATTATAGCATTCTTACCGGTCATAATCTGGACGTCAAAGAGCTGGACCGCTGCGCCGAGCGTGCCTTTAACGTGCACCGCGCCTATACCGCGCGTCAGATGCAGACCACAGACATGCGTAAAAAGCACGACCAGTACCCCAACTGGCTGTTTGAAGACAAAAAAGACAAGGCTCCCTTTACCAAGGGCACCATTCGCATGGACAAGGCCGATATAGAAAAGAGCCTCGACCTGTTTTACGAAGTGCAGGGTTGGGACGTGAAAACCGGCTTGCCCACGGCGAAACAGTACCGTTCTCTGGGCCTCAACGATGTGGCCGATACCATGACCAAGGAAAAGCTGGTTCCCGGCGC
>CAYPRZ010000045.1:14316-16285 GCA_964413315.1 uncultured Desulfovibrio sp.
AGCGCCGACAAGGTGCTGCTGGTGGAAACACTGGCCGACTTTAGCAGCGACGAACGCCTTGTGACCGCTGCCGAGTTGCTGGCGGCATTTACAGAGCGGGCAGCGGCCACGCCGCCCGTTACCGTGGCTCAGGTGCGTGAAGAGCTGCAAACCCTGCCCGACCCCCGTTTTGAAGGGCCGGATTCGGAAACTGTGGCCGCAGACATGGCCCGCATCAAGGCCATGGAAAAGGCCCAGCCCGGTTCTGCCCCCGACCCGGAAGTGCCGGGCCTGCGCAAAACCCGCCGTCTGCTGAGCCGCAGGCAGCTGCTGACCTCGTTGTTGCACCCAGCGGAAGCACTGGCCGCGCCAGAGGATGCCGCAAAAGCAGCAGAACCCGCACCGGTGGCTGAGCCCGCAAAGCCCGCAGCCGCCCCCCGTGTGGTGGACGGCGAGTACGCTGCGGCCCTGCTGGCCGAGCTGCTGACAGAAAACGATGAAGTGGCGGTTTTTACTGCGTGGGATAACAAGGAATACTACCATTACAAGCCGCAGTTGAGCAGCCTGTATGCCCGTATTCTTTCCACAGCCAACAATAAGATGGTGCAGGTCGCCAGTGTAGTGCGCGAGAGTTCGCGTGACTACCCCCGTCCTGTGGCGCTTGAGATATTTGAGTATCCGCCTTTTCTTTTTGAGGCCGAGGCCTTGCAGCAGTGTCTGCGCGACATGGCTGATAACCCGGAATATGCAGACATCAAGTTTACGGAAAGCTCTGTTGGTACGGTGTACCTATATTCCACGCGGTATCTTGATGAAGATTACGCTGCCTTTTTGGCAGAAAATGAGGATGTGGGCGCCATTGCCAGCCCATAGCCGCAGGGTGCGTGTTTTCGGCGCCGCCTTGGCGGCTTGCCCCACGGCAGAATGGGGCATGAAATGATGCAATGCGCAAGCAGGGGAGGATCGCCATGCGGCGCAGACAGTTTTTGAAAATATTGGGCCTAGGCGGTGTGGCCGGGGCTGCGCTTCCCGGCGCAGCCGGGGCCGCCCCCTTTGCCTACGACGGAAGCCCCGATGCCGTGGGCGTGCTGCACGATTCGGTACGCTGCATCGGCTGCCGCAAGTGCGAGGATGGCTGCCAAAAGGTCAATGCCGACCTGCTGCCCCCGCTGGATAAGCCCGCTGACGACAGCTCGGTATTTGAGCAGACCCGCAGGCCCACGTTCAAGGCCTATACGGTGGTCAACAAATATGAGCCGCAAGGCCACGCGCCTGTGTTCCGCAAGTTGCAGTGCAACCACTGTCAGGAACCGGCCTGTGCTTCGGCCTGTTTTGTCAAAGCCTTTGTAAAAACCGAGCAGGGCCCGGTGGTGTACAATCCCAAGCTGTGCGTGGGCTGCCGCTACTGTATGATGGCCTGTCCTTTTTACGTGCCGGCTTACGACTATAACAATGCGTGGAATCCGCTGGTGTACAAGTGCACCATGTGCGCCCCGCGCCTTAAAGAAGGCAAGTTGCCCGGCTGTGTGGAGGCCTGCCCCAAGGAGGCCCTGATCTTTGGCAGGCGCAGCGACCTTATCAAGCTGGCCCGCCGCCGCATTATGGACAACCCCGGCATGTACGAAGACCACATCTACGGCGAGCGCGAAATGGGCGGCACCAACTGGCTGTACCTTTCGCCCGTGCCGCATGCCGAGCTGGGCCAGCCGGATGTTCCCGCTGTTTCAGCGCCAGAGCTCACGCGGGGCATGCTTGGCTCCATTGCCGTTATAGCGGGCGTGTGGCCGGTGATTTTGGGCGGCGCGTATTCCATGAGCAAGCACTACAAAAAAATGGTGGATCAGGCCCGCCGCGAGGGTGCGCAGCAGGCCAATGGCCAAGGCTGTGCAGACTCGCATGATGATGTCTGCGGCAGCGAGCCCGCTGACCATAATCCTGAAAAGGGCCAGGGAGGCGGACAATGCTGAAGCCTTCAGAACTGCTGAAAAAC
>CAYPRZ010000046.1:0-16256 GCA_964413315.1 uncultured Desulfovibrio sp.
GTGGCAGAATCGCCTGCGGAATAAGAGGGCTTGCACCGAGCCATCAAGCCCGGTCGGCAGGCGAAAAAAAAGGCCCTGCCGTGGGCAGGCCCTGAGGGCGTGGAAGCCTTTGTGCGGAGGGCAAGCGTGCGCTGCTGGGGCCGCAGCCGCAGAGCAGCGCTGGCCTGCTAGTCTCGGCTGCCTTCGCGTTCTTCCTGACAGGCACGGCACAGGCCGACACCGGGCAGGGCTTCAAGGCGCTTGGCGGGAATGGGGTCGCCGCATTCACGGCAGCAGGCCACACCGTTGATCCATTCGGGGCCGCCACGGTCTACAGCGGCACGCGCACGCATGAGGGCCGATTCGCGGTCAAGACGCTCCAGCTCGGTAGCCTGGTCAAAAACGTCCATTATTCAACTCCTTGGGTAAAGCAAGCGGCAACCCCGCAGAGCGGGGTTGCCGTAAGTTTTTTCAGAATATTTCAGGGAGCACTATTTAGTGTACATTTGTGCTTCTGTAAAGCCCTGTGAGGGGCCATTTTTTTAAAAAGCTTTCAGAATATCCTCAAGCGTGGTCACAAAACTGTCCAGGTCGGCCTGATCGATATTCAGCGGCGGCAACAGGCGCAGGGTTACGCCGTGGCTGAGGTTACAAATGTAGCCCCGGCGCAGCAGTTCTTCCCACACGTCCTTGCCGGAAACCGTCAGCTCTATGCCCAGCATCAAACCCAAGCCGCGCACTTCGCGTATTTTGCCGGGTACTCGCTGCTGTAATGCGGCCAGCTGCTCCTTTATGTGTTGGCCAAGGGCCGCCGCACGCTCGGACAAATGGTCGCGCAGCATGATTTCTACGGTCTTGGCCGCCACGGCAGATACAAGTGCGCCGCCGCCAAAGGTGGTGGCATGGCTGCCAGCTTCAAAGCCTTGGGCAACTTCGTCGGTAGCCAGCATGGCACCCATGGGCAGACCGTTGGCCAGCGACTTGGCCATGCTGATAATGTCGGGGGTGAGGCCGTAGTTCTGGAAGGCCCAGAACTTGCCGGTGCGGCACATGCCCGCCTGAACTTCGTCGCACATCAACAGTATGTCGTGCTTGCGGCACAGGGCTTCAACGCCGTGCAGATAGTCTGCGGGCAGGGGCACAATGCCGCCCTCGCCCTGCACCACCTCAACCAGCACCGCAGCCGTGGCCGGCGTAATGGCCGCTTCCAGCGCCGCCAGATCACCAGCCGCAACCTGCTTGAAGCCTTCTGGCAGGGGGGTGAAGCCCTGACTCAGGCTTTCGCGCCCGGTGGCTGCCAGCGCACCCAAAGTGCGTCCATGAAAGCAGCCGCCAAGGGTGATGATTTCGTAGGCCTCACGCTTTTTAACGCTGCGCATGTAGCGGCGCGCCAGCTTGATGCAGGCCTCGTTGGCTTCAGCGCCAGAGTTGCAAAAAAATGCCTTGCCGTGGTGGCTTGTTGAAAGCAGCAGCGTTGCCAGCTCCAGCTGTTCTTCCTGATAAAACAGGTTGCTCACATGCCAGAGCTTGTGGGCCTGAGCTTCCAAAGCCGCGCAGATTTCATCATTGCAGTGCCCAAGGGCTGTAACGGCAATGCCCGCCAGCAGGTCGACATATTCCTTGCCGTCCACGTCCCAGAGTCGCGAACCCTTGCCTCGGACGATAGCCAGCGGGTAACGGCTGTAAGAACGGCAGAGCAGGCTCTCTTCCCCGGCTTTCACGGCGGCAAAAGCTTGTGACATGGACAAACTCCTTCTCGGTGAACGTATGAATGGTGGAATGGATGAAAGACGCTGGCGGCTGCCAACGCAGAGTATCAGCGCCCGGTGTGACCGAAACCGCCGGAACCGCGCTCTGTGGCAGACAGTTCCGAAACTTCACGCCATCGGGGTCGCACGTAGGGCTGAAAAATAAGCTGGGCCACGCGCTCGCCGTTTTGGATACGTCGCTCATGACCAGAGGTGTTCAGAAGGAACACCAGAATTTCACCGGTATAGTCCGGGTCGATGATGCCAACGCCCTGAGCCACGGTAATGCCGTCGCGCGCGCCAAGGCCGCTGCGCGAGTAAACAAAACCGGCAATGCCAGCGGCGCGGGGCTGCACGCTGATGCCCGTGCAAACCTTAAGTCTGCCCCCGGCGGGGATGACAGCTTCCGCGCCCTCAAGGCAGGCGCGCAGATCCATGCCTGCCGACTGGCAGGTGGCGGGGGCCAGAAAATCATCCTGCCCCTGAGAGTATAGCTCACGCGCACCTGCGCGCACAAAGGCAATGTCCACGGGGGCCATGCCTGATTCGTGCGCCATGCCTGCGTCTTGCGTTGGGCTGGCGGTGTGCTGTGTTGAAAGATCATCGTGCATCTGTTGTTAGTAGCGCAGGTTTTCGGCGGGGGCAAGCGTGGTGTTGAGCAACCAACCCGTTGACGACGTGTTGTGGTCGGTATAAAAACAGATATTCACAAATCACTAACAGGGATGCTGGATGAACACTTACAAGGATTCTGCCTGTTGTGCTTAGCAAGGGCTATTGCATAACAGCTTGAATGTTTAGGCAATAGCCCTTGCTCCGTCCTGAATTATCAGCAGGAGGAAGCACCATGGGCTATAAAAAGGCCACACATGTCTTGCCGCAGCATCTGCTGCGGGCCATACAGGAATATGTTGACGGGGAGTATTTGTACATTCCCCGTAAGGAAGAAAACAGAAAGCAGTGGGGCGAGGTTGCCCCCTGCCGTGCGCAACGGGATGCCAGAAACAGCGAAATGGCCGCATGCCGCAAGGCAGGGTGGACTGTTCCGCAGCTGGCGGAGCGCTATTTTCTTTCTGAAAAAGCGGTTTACAAAATTCTTGCGCGTTGCGGGCAAAACGATAGAGCATGCTAACAGCGTGTTGTGCTGTTTTGTGTTGCAAAAACGTCAAAGCGGTTTATGCCAGCGCCTTGAGAAATCAGGGCGCTTTTTTTTGTATTGGATCGCGGTGTTGCTGGCCATTTTGGCGCATGTTTGCGGCTGGTGGCTAGTCTGTTGGGCACTGAGCGGCGGCCAGCCCTTGCCAACAGCCGTGTTTTCTTACAAGCTGCGCGGCAAGGAGAACGTATGCAAACCATGTCCATAGCAGTGGTGGGCGGCGGCCTTGCCGGGTGCGAATGCGCCCTGCATCTGGCCCGCGCCGGTCACTCCGTAACGCTGTTTGAACAAAAGCCCGCCCACAGGTCGGCTGCCCATATCAGTGATCATCTGGCTGAGCTTGTATGCTCCAATTCTTTGCGCTCTGACGAGCTTACCTCTGGCGTGGGCTTGCTCAAGGCCGAAATGCGCGCCCTTGGCAGCGATTTTATGGAACTGGCCGACGCCCACCGCGTGCCTGCGGGCAAGGCACTGGCCGTTGACCGCGAGGCTTTTGCCCGTGCCATGACCGAGCGCGTGGCCGCTCAGGCCAATCTTACCCTTGTGCAGCATAGGGTGGAATCGCTCGACGATCCCGTGCTTGCGCCTTTTTACGGCGAGGGCAGGGCGGTGGTGCTGGCCGCTGGCCCCATGGCTTCAGACGGTATTTCTGCCTCGCTGGCCGAGACGCTGAGTGCCAAGCACTGCTATTTTTACGATGCCATTGCGCCCATAGTGTGGACGCACTCCCTTAATATGGATGTGGTGTTTCGCGCCTCGCGCTACGGGCAGGAAAACGGCGAGGGCGAAGGCGAGGGCGACTACCTCAACTGCCCCATGAGCCGTGATGAATACGACATTTTTTATGCAGCACTGCTTGAGGCGCAAAAGGTTTCGGCGCACGATTTTGAGCAGGAAAAGCACTTTGAAGGCTGCATGCCCATCGAGGCTCTTGCCGAGCGCGGCCCCCGCACCTTGACCTTTGGGCCGCTCAAGCCCGTAGGTTTTGTTGACCCGCGCACGGGCCGCCGCCCTTGGGCAATTCTGCAACTGCGCGCCGAAAACGCCAACAGCGAAACCTGCAACTTGGTGGGCTGCCAGACCAAGCTCACACAGGGCGAACAGGCCCGCGTGTTCCGGCTGGTTCCCGGTTTGGAGAACGCGGAATTTGCGCGTTTTGGCAGCATGCACCGCAATACCTATGTCAACGCGCCCGAAGTGCTTGCGCCCGATCTTTCGCTTCGTGCCCGGCCCGGCGTGTATCTGGCAGGGCAGATCACAGGTGTGGAAGGCTATGTGGAATCTGCCGCCAGCGGCCTGTGGCTGGGTATGCTGCTCGACGCCCGCGCCCGTGGGCACGAGCTGCCGCCACCGCCCGTGGAGAGCGCCCTTGGTGGGCTGCTTAACCATTTGCGCACGCCGGTAAAGCATTTTCAGCCTTCTAACGCGCACTTTGGCCTTGTGCCAGAGTTGGGCGAAAAGGCCCGCAAAAAAGACCGCAAGGCCCTTTATTCTGCCCGCGCGCAGGAATGCTTTGGCGCGTGGCTGGAAGAGCTGCGTCAGTCAGGGGCTATCTAGCTTGTGGCGCAGCCCTGCGGTGAGTGCCGCGTGGGTAATCCCCTTGTAGAGAGTCGGGGCAGGGCTGGGAGCGGGCCAGATAGCCAATGCTTGGTCAAAAAATATTGGCTGAAATAGTGGCGGTTCAGGCGAGTTTGAGAGATTATTTTGCAATAAATTGCGGCAATGTGACAAAAAAGTGTTGACTGTGGCATGGGGAGTAGCTATATAGCCTCTTGCCCATGTAGGAGCGTAGCTCAGGTGGCTAGAGCACTTCCTTGACACGGAAGGGGTCAACAGTTCAAGTCTGTTCGTTCCTACCAAAATGACTCTTCGGGGATAGTTCCCCTAAACGGCGGAAGGCCTTGGCCCCGCCCATAGCACAGGTCACTATATGTGACCCGAAGACCGGATTCGGCGCAGTGGGGAGGTTTACCTCCCCACTTTGTTTTATGTGCCTCCGGAAGTTTTTAAGGAGTTTCTCATGGAAGTCCGCGTGGAAGGGCAGACGGTGGAGGCTGGTGATTCTGTTGCCTCTGCTCTGCAAAAAGCCTTGAGCGGTAAAAAGTTCAAGGCCGTTGTGGCCGCTCGTGCCGATAACGGCGCGTTGCTGGATCTTTCCGCACCCCTGCCAGAAGGCTGCGCCGAGCTCGCGCCCGTGTATGCCGACTCGGCCGAAGGCCTGCAAATGATCCGTCACTCTACCGCCCATGTTATGGCTGCGGCGGTCAAGCGCCTCTTCCCCACTGCCAAGGTCACTATTGGCCCCTCCATCGATACCGGCTTTTACTACGACTTTGACGTGGAAAAGCCTTTTTCCAGCGAAGATTTTGCCGCTATTGAAGCGGAAATGCAGCGCATTGCCGATGCGCGCGAGCCCTTTACCTGCAAGGTGCTGCCCAAGGCCGAGGCCGTTGAGGTCTTTCGCGCCATGGGCGAATCGTATAAGGTAGAGCTGATCGAAAGCATCGACGCCGACACGGTGTCGCTCTACACATGCGGTGATTTTACAGACCTGTGCCGTGGCCCCCACGTGCCGCACACGGGCTTTGCCAAGGCGGCAAAGCTCATGAGCGTTGCCGGTGCCTACTGGCGCGGCGATGAAAAAAACCGTATGCTTTCGCGCATTTATGGTACGGCCTTTGCCGATCAAAAGGCGCTGGATGCCTACCTCAAGCAGCTTGAAGAAGCCAAGCGCCGCGACCACCGCAAGCTTGGCCGCGAGCTCAACCTCTTTACTTTTAAGGAAGATGTTGCGCCCGGCATGGTTTTTTGGCTGCCCAGAGGCATGATGGTGCGCACCATTCTTGAAGACTTTTGGCGGCGCGAGCACCTCAAGCGCAATTACGAAATTGTGCAGGGGCCGCAACTTTTGCGCGTGGAAACGTGGCAGAAATCGGGCCACTACGACCACTACCGCGAAAACATGTACTTTACGCAGATTGAGGAAGACGCCTACGGCGTCAAGCCCATGAACTGCATCTCGCACATGCTTATTTATGGCAACGAGCTGCACAGCTACCGCGATCTGCCCCAGCGTTATTTTGAACTGGGCGTGGTGCACCGCCATGAAAAAAGCGGTGTGCTGCACGGGCTTTTGCGCGTGCGCCAGTTTACTCAGGACGATGCGCACATCTTGTGCGCGCCAGAGCAGCTTGAAGGCGAAATTCTTGAGGTCATTCACCTTATCCGCGACCTCATGAACCTGTTCGGCTTTCAGTACAAGGTGGCCGTTTCTACCCGTCCCGAAAGCAGCATTGGCACGGACGAAGCATGGGAGCTGGCTACCAATGCTCTTACCAGTGCTGTTGAAAAAGCCGGGCTGCCCTACGAGATCAACGCGGGCGACGGTGCTTTTTACGGCCCCAAAATTGACGTGCGTCTGCTTGACTGCATTGGCCGTGAATGGCAATGCTCGACTATTCAGGTTGATTTTACGCTGCCGGAGCGTTTTGACCTTACCTACGTGGGGCAAGACGGCGAACGGCACAGGCCGGTCATGGTGCACCGCGCCATTATGGGCTCACTTGAGCGGTTCATTGGCATTTTGGTTGAAAACTTTGCCGGTGCGCTGCCCACATGGCTTGCGCCGGAGCAGGCCCGCCTGCTCACAGTGACAGATGCCGGTGATGAAGCTACACTGAAAATGTGCGACGAGCTCAAGGCGCTGGGTATCCGCGCCACAGCCGACACGCGCAACGAAAAGCTTGGCTTCAAGGTGCGCGAGGCGCAGCTTGCCAAGGTTCCGTTTATTCTGGTGGTGGGTGAAAAAGAAGTGCAGGCGGGCGGCGCCAATGTGCGCCTGCGCAGTGGGGACAATCTGGGGCTCAAGTCCGTAGCGGAAATCGCCGCGCTTATCCGGGCGGACGCCGAGGAGCCTTTCAAACAAGGAGGGATGCGCTATAGCTTCGCCTAATATGAGATTCCGTCGCGACATGCCGCAAGACGGTGTGCGTCGCAACGAGATGATCCGCGCCCGTGAATTGCGCGTGATCGCCGCCGATGGCGAGCAGCTTGGAATTCTGCAACGCAACGATGCTATTGCTCTGGCCAAAGAAGCCGGCTTGGATCTTGTGGAGGTGGCTTCCACTTCTGAACCGCCCGTTTGTCGCATAATGGACTACGGTAAGTTCAAGTACGAGCAGCAGAAAAAGAAGCAGGAAGCCAAAAAGCGCCAGGCCGTGGTGCAGATTAAGGAAATCAAGGTTCGCCCCAAGACGGACGACCACGATTACGAAACCAAGGTCCGCCACATCCGCCGTTTTCTTGAAGAGGGCGACCGCTGCAAGATTACGGTGTTTTTTAGAGGCCGCGAAATTGTCCATAAAGATCGCGGTATGGCCATTCTTGAACGGGTTGTGCAAGACCTTGCCGATATTGCCAAGGTTGATCAGGAAGCCCGCGCAGAAGGCCGCACCTTGCAGATGATGCTGGTGCCCAAAAAGCAGTCTTAAGCCGTTTGCGCCGGGGGAATGATTTTTTCCTTGCGCGGTACGTCGCTTTGGGGCATTATGCCCTTCCCTTGGTGCGCCCGTAAAACGGCGGCCAAGTGTATACGTTTTTAAGGAGTACGCCATGCCCAAGATCAAAACTCGGCGTTCCGCCGCCAAGCGTTTTTCGCAGACCGGCAGCGGTAAGTTCAAGCGTCGCCGCCAGAACTTGCGCCACATTCTGACCAAGAAGGCCGCCAGCCGCAAAATGCGTTTGGGTCAGTCCACCACCGTGGATCAGACCAACGAGAAGGCTGTGCGCCGGATGCTGCCCAACGGCTAATTTGCTTGTCTTTTTACTTGCTGACTGCGGCAGCCTACGCGGGCGCGCCTCGGTCACATAGACTGCTATGCTCCGCTTCGGCGCGCCGCTTGGCTTTCTTGCCAGCAAGTAAAAATTCTGCGCAAATCACAGTAAGTGCTGTGATAGTGCATGCAAATTCTGAAGGGATTAAGGTAAACTAGCGCGATGCTACGGCATCGGCGGCGCATGCGGAGCCGCGACTGACGTTCAATCCGCGTCTCTCATTTGAGAGCTTGGAGTTTTTTACGCTCCCCAACGGGCATTCCTCCGCCTGGTTGGGAGAAGGAGGCAGCGCATATGCGTGTAAAGAGAGGTCTTGCAAGTCATCGTCGTCACAAAAAATATTTGTCCGCAGCCAAGGGTTTCCGTGGCGGCCGCAGCCGTTTGTACCGCACCGCGCGTGAGGCTGTGGAACGCTCGATGCAGTATTCGTATGTGGGCCGCAAGCTGAGGAAACGCGATTTCCGCACTCTGTGGATTCTCCGTATCAACGCCGGTGCGCGTTTGAGCGGTCTGTCCTACAGCCGCTTCATGCACGGCCTCAAGCAGGCTGGCATTGAGCTGAACCGTAAGGTTCTGGCTGACCTTGCCGTGTATCACAAGGACGACTTCGCCAAGATTGTCGATTTGGCCAAGGCCGCTCTGAATTAAGAGTGGCGCTCCCCGCGCCGGAGGGCAGCCTCCTGGCAGCGACGCCTGTTTCCTAGTGGAACAGTGCGGCTTGCGGGAGCGGGGCCTTGCATGGTATAAGGCGCGGGCGGTGCACAAGCGCCGTCCGCGCCTTGATTTTTTTGTGTTGCCGGAATACCCGGCAGGCAGGGCGAATTCATGCCGTGAGGAAGCGTGGGCCGCAGAAATGGCGTGCTGCCGCTAGGGCGAGCCTACACCTAGGCCACCCCGCAGCTCCCCTTTCAGCAACCGCGCCTCCCTTAACAAAAGCCGCGCCGCGCGGCATTGGGATATCCGCTATGGATCTGATTTCTGCACTGGAAAGCCTGGTTCCTGAACTTGAAAAAGGTCTGGGCCAGGCTTCTTCGTTGGATGCCCTTGAGGCTTTGCGCGTGGATGTTCTGGGCCGCAAGGGCCGCATTGCCCAGATCATGGCCCAGCTGCCTTCGCTTGCTCCGGCAGAGCGCCCCGCCGTGGGCCAGACTGCCAACAGCGTTAAAGAGCTCTGCAATGCCCTGTTTGAAGCCCGCAAGGGCGCCCTTGAAGCCGGACGCGAGGCCGAGGCCCTGCGCCGCTTCGACCCCTCTGTGCCGGGTCGCGCCCCTTGGCGCGGCAGCCTGCACCCCACCACCTTGGTGACCGAAGAAATATGCCAGATTTTTCAGGGCCTCGGCTTTGACGTGGCATCCGGCCCAGAAGTGGAAATCGACTACTATAATTTTGAAGCCCTCAATATGCCGCCCGAACACCCCGCCCGTGATATGCAGGACACCCTGTACGTCACCGAAAAGGTGCTCATGCGCACGCACACATCACCCGTGCAGGCCCGCACCATGCTGGCGCGCAAGCCCCCGCTGGCCGTGATTGCACCCGGCAAGGTCTACCGCCGCGACAGTGACATTACCCACACCCCCATGTTCCATCAGATTGAAGGTCTGGTGGTGGGCGAGAGCATCAGCATGGCTCATCTGCGCGGCACGCTCACGGCCTTTGTGCGCGCGGTGTTTGGCGCTGAAACTCAGGTGCGTTTTCGCCCCAGCTTCTTTCCCTTTACCGAGCCTTCGGCAGAAGTGGACATTTCGTGCTGCATGTGCGGCGGCAAGGGCCACATTGGCGATGCGCCGTGCCGCGTGTGTAAAACCACGGGTTGGGTTGAAATATTGGGCTGCGGCATGGTTGACCCGGCGGTCTTTGAAGCCGTGGGTTACCCCGCCGACGTCAGCGGTTTTGCCTTTGGCATGGGCGTGGAACGCGTGACCATGCTCAAGTACGGCATCGGCGACCTGCGCATGTTCTTTGAAAACGACGTGCGCTTCCTCGGCCAGTTTGCCCGTTAGGCCAGTTTGCCCAGTAGGTAATATGCCAAGAATAATCAGCCATATAGCCCGCAATGCCGCTCCTGTCTGCCTGCGCCGCCTGCCAAAGGCGCTGCCGCTCGCACTTGTGCTGCTGGCGTTGCTGGCTGCTGTCTCGCTTGTGCCGGGCAGCCCGCAGTGGCTAGCTGCGCCTTCGGCTCTGGCCGCCTCAGCCTACAGCCCGCGTAATTCGGGCATGGACCCGCCCGGCGAGCCCAAACGCATTGAAGCTTTGCCCAGCAAAAGCGCGGGGCGCACAGCCGAGGGTGGCATGGGCTATACCGATGCCTACGGCAACACCATTGACGACCGCCAGCCGGAAGAAAAACCCGCCCGCCAGCGCACCCATCCGGGAGCCTACGGGCCGGGCGCGGGTCAGAGCGACCGCTACGAGCGCCCTCTGCCCAATCCGCAAAATCAAACTCCTGCCTGGAGTTTCAAATAACCACGCCACGGCGCGGAAACAGGACGAACTATGCTGCTCTCACTTTCATGGCTGCGTGAATTTACTCCGTATGAAGGAACGGCCGAGGCGCTGGGCGACCGCCTGACCATGCTCGGCCTGGAGCTGGAAGACATTAGGCGGCCTTACGACGCCATCAGCTCCATTGTGGTGGGGCATGTGGTTTCGTGCGACAACCATCCGGAATCTGACCACCTGCACGTGTGCAAGGTGGACGCCGGTCAGGGCGAGTTGCTCGACATCGTTTGCGGTGCGCCCAACGTGGCAGCCGGGCAAAAGGTTCCTGTGGCTCTGGTTGGCACCAAGATGCCCGACGGCTTGGTGATCAAAAAAGCCAAGCTGCGCGGTGCGCCCTCCTTTGGCATGATCTGCTCTGAACGCGAGCTGGGCCTGACCGAAGACCACACCGGCATCATGGTGCTGCCCGAAAGCTTTGTGGTGGGCAAGCCTTTGGTGGATCAGCTGGCGCTGGACCGCGAGGTGCTGGATATTTCCATCACGCCTAACCGGGCAGACTGCCTCTCGGTGCTGGGCCTTGCGCGCGAAACCGCACTTGCGTGCGGCCTGCCGCTTTCCGTCCCCGAATTGCCGCTGGAGCTCGACACAGCCAGGCCGGAAGTGCTGGTTCCCATTGATATTGAAGATCCTGAACACTGCTGGCTGTATTCTGGCCGCGTGATCACGGGCGTCAAGATCGGGCCTTCGCCCATGCGTCTGCGCCACCGTTTGCACGCCGTGGGTGTGCGCCCCATTTCCAATATTGTGGACGTGACCAACTACATTCTTTTTGAATGCGGTCAGCCCCTGCACTCCTTTGACATGGACAAGCTTGAAGGTGGCCGCATTGTGGTGCGCCGCGCTCAGGAGGGTGACAAGTTCACCACTCTGGACGGGCAGGAACGCACTCTTACCGCTGCTGACCTTTGCATCCGAGATAGCGCCCGCGCCGTAGCTCTGGCCGGTGTTATGGGCGGTCTGGACAGCGAAATCACCGACAGCAGCACCAATGTGTTTCTGGAAAGTGCCGTGTTCAAGCCCGCCACCATTCGCAAAACTTCGCGCCGTCTGGGGCTTTCGTCCGAAGCTTCGTACCGCTTCGAGCGTGGCATTGACCAGCAGCGCACCGTGTGGGCCCTCGACCGCGCCTGCGCCATGATGACCGCTGTGAGCGGCGGGCGTGTGCAGCGCGGGCTTTCCATCGGCGAGCCCTGCCCCTTCAAGGGGGCCAGCATTGAATTTCGCCCTGCGCGGGCCGATTCGCTGCTGGGCGTGCACCTGACCAATGAATTTGACGAAAAGGTGCTCACCGGCATGGGCTGCACCGTGGATAAGGGCGAAAACAGCCCCGTGTGGCGCGTGAGCCAGCCCTCGTGGCGGCCCGACCTCACCCGCGAGGCCGACCTGATTGAAGAAGTGGGCCGCGTGCACGGGCTTGATACCATTGCACCCGTGCTGCCCCCCATTGTCCGCAATCTTGACCGCGCTGGCGAGCCGGAATCGCGCTACGGATTCTGGTCGCGCCTCAAGCACTGGGGTGCTGGCCTTGGCCTTAATGAAGCCGTGAACTACAGCTTTGTGGGCCACAAGGATATGGACCACCTCACCCTGCCGCGCGAGAACCGCATCTCCATCATGAACCCGCTGTCGGCAGAGCAGGACGCCCTGCGCACCGCGCTGGCCCCCGGACTGCTGTACGACCTGCGCAACAATCTTGCTCAGGGCGCTCAGGGGCTGCGGCTTTTTGAACTGGCCAATATCTTTGAGGCCGATGCCGCTTCTGAAACCACCGCCCGCGAAACGGGCATGCTGGGCGTGCTGCTCTATGGCGCGCGTTATGATACGGCATGGCCGCAGGCAGAAGGCGACATGGACTACGCCGATCTCAAGGGCGTGGTGGAAAATCTGCTGCACTACCTGCACCTTGAAGCACCCACCTACGAGCTTGCGCAGCAGCACGCCTTTTTGCTGCCCTGCGTCAACGTTTTTGTGCAGGGCCGTGCTGTGGGCTTCATGGGCCGGGTCAAGCCCGCCATGGCCGACGAATACCACGCCCGCAAGGACGTGTGGCTAGCTGAGCTGAATCTTGAAGTTCTGCGCGAGCTGCACGATGCGGCCACGGTGCGCTTTGCGCCCCTGCCGGTGTACCCGCCCGTGCGGCGCGACATTACCGTTACCACCGGTGCTGGCCTTAAAGTGGCCGACATCATAGCCCATGTGCAGGGCCTTAAGGTTGCCCTGCTGGAAGATGTGGCCTTGGTGGACTGCTTTGAACCCAAGGTGGAGCAGGGCGAAGAACCCGTGCGCAACCTGACCTTCCGGCTTACCTTCCGCCATGCGGAGCGTACCCTGAAGGATACGGAAGTGGACAAAGAGCGGGAGAAGGTGGCACAGTCACTGGTGAGCGCTCTGGGCGTAAAGATCTAACACAGTGCGCGCAGGCCCGGTTTTTCGGGCCTGCGCATTTCCGCCACATGGTCAGAGAGTGTCAGGAGGGGTAGAGCATGTCGGACCACACGCCCGACAATACCTATCGCATAGGCGAGGTCGCGGAGCTGCTCGATCTCAAGACCCATGTGCTGCGCTTCTGGGAAACGGAGTTTCCCCAGTTGGCACCCCTGCGCACTGGCAAGGGCCAGCGCCTGTACACGGAAGAAAACGTGGCCCTGCTGCGCCGCATCCAGCAATTATTGCACGAGCAGGGCATGACCATTGAAGGCGCACGCCGCGTACTTGCGGGCAGTGCCGTGGTGGATGAAAGCCTGCCCGAAAGGGTTGCGGCCGTGCCCGACCCGGATTTTATGCGCATGCTTCAGCGTGAGCTGACCTCGCTGCGCCGTCTGCTCAGCGAAAAATAGCCAGCGCCGACGGCTGCATGCCGGGCGCAGCTTGCGTAACTAACAGATGCGGCAGCACGTTTGCCGAAAATTTCAGGGAAGGGACGCGGGGGAGGCGACCCTTTCTGTTGGTGGTCCTCCCCCGCAACAAGCCCGTTGAAACAATCATGATATTATCGCCCTCATTGCTGTCTGCCGACTTTGCCCGACTGGCCGAAGAGCTTGCCGCTCTTGAGGCCGCTGGCGTCACCTGGCTGCACCTGGACGTGATGGACGGGGCTTTTGTGCCCAACATCACCTTTGGACCCCCGTTGATCAAGGCCTTGCGGTCTGTCAGCGGGCTTTTTTTTGACGTGCACCTCATGGTGAATGACCCCGCCCGATACATTGCCGATTTTTATAAGGCCGGGGCCGACATGCTGGTTATCCACGCCGAGGCCGACAAGCACCCCCAGCGCACCCTCACGGCCATTCGGGCCATGGGCTGCAAGGCGGGCCTTGCCCTCAACCCCGGCACTGATGTAAGCGCGGCGCGCTGGCTGGCGGCAGACATGGACATGCTGCTGCTTATGAGCGTGAACCCCGGTTTTTCGGGTCAAGCCTTTATTCCCGCCACGTTTGACAAAATTCGCGCCGCCCGGCAGATGCTTGACGCCAACGGCGGGGCCAACGCGCTTATTCAGATAGACGGCGGCGTGTGCCCCGAAAATACGGCCCAGCTTGTGGATGCCGGTGCAGAAGTTCTTGTTTCCGGCTCGGCCTTTTTTGGCCACAAACCATACGACAAGCGGCTTGCCGCCTTCATGGCACCCTTGGCGGGCAAAACGACCCGCCCTGCGGAACTTGCCCTGAAACAACGCACCGCCAACCATATCACGCAAAAATAGAGGAAAGAGTCATGCCCACCCGCAGACAGTGCGCCAATGCCATCCGCGCCCTTGCCATGGACGCCATTGAAAAAGCCCGCTCCGGCCACCCCGGCGCACCTCTGGGAATGGCCGACATGGCCGAAGCCCTGTGGCGTCATGGTTTTAAGCACAATCCCGCCAACCCCCGCTGGTTTGACCGCGACAGGTTTGTGCTTTCCAACGGCCACGCTTCCATGCTGCTGTACGCTTTGCTGCACCTCACGGGCTACGACCTGCCCATGGAAGAGCTGCGCAACTTCCGCCAGTGGGGTGCCAAAACCGCTGGCCACCCGGAATACGAACCCGATCTGGGCATTGAAATGACCACCGGCCCCTTGGGGCAGGGTATTTCGTCTGCCGTGGGCATGGCGCTGGCCGAAAGCATGCTGGCCGCCCGCTACAACACGCCCGAACACAAGATTGTAGACCACCACACCTATGTGTTCACCGGCGATGGCTGCCTGATGGAAGGCGTTTCGCACGAGGCCTGCTCGCTGGCCGGAACTTGGGGCCTCGGCAAGCTCATCACCCTTTATGATTCCAACGGCATTTCCATCGACGGCAAGATCGACGGCTGGTTTAATGAAGACGTGGCCGCGCGCTTCCGCGCATACCACTGGCAGGTTATCGGCCCCATCAACGGGCACGATGCCTCGGCCCTCGACGCCGCCATTGCCGAAGCCAAGTCAGATCACAGCCGCCCCAGCCTGATCATTTGCCGTACCCATATCGGTTTTGGCTCACCCAAGGCCGATTCATCCTCCTGCCACGGTTCGCCCTTGGGCGACGAGGGCATTGCCGCCACCCGCGCTGCCCTTGGCTGGACAGAGGAACCCTTTAGCGTGCCGCAGGATCTGTACAACGCGTGGGACGCGCGTGAAAAGGGCAAGGCCGACGAGGCAGCTTGGGAACACGTTTTTGCCGACTACGCCAAGGCCAATCCCGAACTGGCCGCCGAATTTACCCGCCGCATGCGTGGCGAATTGCCCGGCGGCTGGGCCACCATTGCCCAGAACATGGTGGCAGACGCCGTGACCAAGGCCGAAAACACGGCAACCCGCGTGGCCTCCAAAAAAGCGCTGGAATGTCTTGTGCCCTACCTGCCCGAACTGGTGGGTGGCTCTGCCGATCTTACCGGCTCTGTGGGTACGCTCACCAGCTCCTCCGAGCATATGGATGTGCAGACCCACGAGGGCAACTACATTTCCTACGGTGTGCGCGAGTTCGGCATGAGCGCCATTATGAACGGCTTTGCCCTGCACGGTGGGTTTATTCCCTACGCGGGCACGTTCATGTCCTTTGCCGATCAGGCCAAAAACGCCCTGCGTCTGGCTGCCATCATGGGCATCCGCTCTGTGTGGGTGCTGACGCACGACTCCATCGGCGTGGGCGAGGACGGCCCCACCCACCAGCCAGTGGAACAGCTTGGCATGCTGCGCCTGATGCCCAATTTCAACCTGTGGCGCCCCTGCGACACGGTGGAAACCGCCGTTGCTTGGCGCTGCGCCCTTGAAAACACCCACACGCCCACAGGGCTTTCGCTTTCGCGCCAAAATCTGCCCTTCTGCCAGCGCACCGATGCGCAGGTAGAGGCCATTGAGCGCGGCGGCTATGTGCTGCGCGATTGCAAGGGCACGCCCGAAATCATCCTTATGGCCACCGGCTCTGAAGTGGGCTTGGCCCTTGAGGCGGCGGAGCAGTTGAACGCCAATGGCCGCAAGGCCCGCGTGGTTTCCATGCCCTGCACCGAGATTTTTGACGCGCAGGACGCGGCCTACAAAGAAAGTGTGCTGCCCCGCAGCGTGCGTGCCCGCATTGCCATTGAAGCGGCAGCCGCGGACTACTGGCGTAAGTATGTGGGCCTTGACGGAGCCGTGGTTGGCATGGAGCGCTTTGGCGCATCCGCACCAGCCAATGTACTTTTTGAGCGCCTGGGCTTTACCGTGGCGCATGTGCTGGAACTGGCGGAAGAGCTTTTGCAGCAAGGTAAGTAGCCCGTCTGCCAAACGGGGCTAATCCTCTGACAGGGAGAACACATATGCCTATCAAGAAAATGCAGGATATGGAACTGACGGGCAAGACCGTTGTGATCCGTGAAGACCTCAACGTTCCCATGAAGGACGGGCAGGTCACCAACGACAAGCGCATCCGAGCATCTCTGCCCACTATCCGCACGGCCTTGGAAAAGGGCGCTGGCGTGGTGCTGCTTTCGCATCTGGGGCGGCCCACCGAGGGCCAGTACGAAGAGCAGTTTTCGCTCAAGCCCGTGGCGGCGCGTCTTTCTGAGCTGCTGGGCCTGCCCGTGGCTCTTGCC
>CAYPRZ010000047.1:0-9377 GCA_964413315.1 uncultured Desulfovibrio sp.
TGCGGGCGCTGGCCACGGTATCCATTGGCGTTGGCGGCGATTCGCTTATTACGGTGGGTGAAGCCTTGGGCGCAACTGCTTCCGCACGGGCCGTAAAGGTTGGCCCCCTGCGCGAAGGCCCAGCCATGGCTTTTGGCGGTGCACAGCCCACGCTGTTGGACGCCCTGAACGTGCTCAATGCCTCTGCCGCAAACGGAATCAACACAGATACCGTGGCGGGCGACGTGGCAGCCTCTGAATCTGGGATTGCCGCGCTGGCCGCCCTACACGGCCTGTCGGCCAAGGAATTGGCTCAACTGGCGGCGGATGACGCCCTGCGACAGGTGGCTGCCGCTGCCCAGACTTTGACCGAGAGCGTTAATGCGCGGCCCATCTATACCTTGGCGGCTCTCAAGGCCCTGCGCGAGGCCCTCCCCACTCAGGCATGGCTTGTGGGCGGCCCTGCGCCCTGCGTGGCCCAACGCCTGTCACAGGTGCTGGGCATGCCGGTGCAAACGCCCCCGCACGCCGATGTGGCCAATGCCGTGGGCGCGGCCCTGACCCTGCCCACAGACACGCTGGAACTGTACGCCGATACGGGCCGCTGCGTGCTGACCGTGCCCGCTTTGGACATAGCCGAGCGTATTGGCAAGTCGTACAGCCTCAACGAGGCCCGCCAGCGAGCCTGCGACCTGCTGCGTGAGCGGCTGGAGGCGGCGGGAGAAAATGGCGCGAGGGTGGAAGTGACCGAGGCGGATATTTTTGCAACTTTAGATGATGCAGGCTTTGGTAGCCGCGATATTCGCGTGGTTTGTCAGGTTGTTCCCGGCCTCTCCGCCGGGATACGTTAGGTGAGCGGGTGCGGAAGGCGTGTCTTTTGCCCTCTGGCTGCGTCAAAATATTGCCCGGTGTCGGTCGAGTACCGCAATGTACACTCCCTCCACGGGCAATATTTTTCCTTGCCAGAGAACAAAATCCATCGCACGCCGCACCCGCTCGCGAAGACGCGAGGGCATCGAAAATTTTGATGGAGAACAAACGCAGGGCGCACCCGCTCACGATAATGCGGGATAGTAAGAATTCCAATGGAGAGCACATTCACCAAAGCGACAAACTGATATGGAACATCCACAAGGATACAATATAACGCAGGGAACAGAAGCCCATGTTCCCTTGCTGGCGGCCATAGAAGTGGCAGCTGCGGGTATTTTTCCTTCTGGTTCCATACCAGACCACATTCGTGCTGACTTTACACCTGTGGGCAAATTGTTTGAGGCTGTTCAAAAAAAGTTGCTCTGGGTGGCCCTTGCCCAAGAAGCATCTCCCGTGGGTTATGCCTTTGTGCAATTGATAGATAATGCCGCTTTGCTCGCCCAGATGGATGTGCATCCCCGGCATATGCGCAAGGGTATTGGGCGGGCGCTCATTGGGCAGATTGCAGATTGTTTGCGGGGGCGCAATGTGTCAGCCCTCTATCTCACAACATTTACCCATGTGCCTTGGAATGCGCCTTTTTATGGCAAGCTGGGATTTGTTGCCTTGAGGGAAGCGGATGCCCCTGCGTTTCTCAGGGATATTCTTGCTGAAGAAAGGAACAATGGTTTGACCAACCGCATTGGCATGCGGATGCATCTTGGGCAAAAAGCAAACCAGAACTGTTTATCCTGATAACAGGGCTGAAACAATCAGTCCTACAACCCACACTATTACCCATATTCACCATGCAGATAGTTCTTTTTGAGCCAGAAATTCCGCCGAATACGGGCAACATTGCCCGCCTGTGTGCCGCCACCGACACCACGCTCAACCTTATCGAGCCCTTGGGCTTTAAGCTGGAAGACCGCTACCTCAAGCGGGCCGGGTTGGATTATTGGCCCAATGTGCGGCTGCGCGTGTGGCCCGATTGGGCCGCCTTTGCGGCGCAAGGGCAGCAGGGTGCGCGGCTGGTGCTTACCTCGGCCAAGAAGGGGCAGGTGAGCGCTCCGGCCCACCAGTTTGCCTTTGAGCCCAATGACTGCCTTGTGTTTGGGCCAGAAACGCGCGGTCTGCCGCAGGAAATTCTGGATCTTTCGCCCCACCGCATACGCATTCCCATGCTCGAAGGCCGCGTGCGCAGCCTCAATCTTTCCACCTCGGCGGGCATTGTGCTGTACATGGCCCTTGCCCGCACGGGCTTGATGGAGGATTGGGCGTGAACCTCGCGCAGCTGTTCCCCTATTCCGTATGGGAATGCTGGTGGCTTGCCCCCGCGGCCTTGATTCTTGACCTCTGGTTGGGCGACCCAGACTTGCCGTGGAGGCACCCTGTGTGCGCCGTGGGCAAACTGCTGGACAAGCTGGAGGCTCCCGCCCGTAACTTTATGCGTGCTGGCGGGCCAGAGGCCGAACGTGTGCGCGGGCGCTTTGCCGGGGCTGTGGCACTGTCCATACTTGTGAGCATTACGGGCCTTGCCGTGTGGGGGCTTGTTTCCCTGCCTGTGCTGGGCGGGCTGCTGGCTCTGTATCTGGCTTGGGCAGGGCTTGCCATGGGCAGCCTGTTGCGCACCGGGCGCGAGGTACAGCGGCGGGTGGAAAATTATGAAGAAGCAGAGGCGCGGGCGGCGCTTTCGTGGTTGGTCAGCCGCGATACATCAACGATGGATCGCCCCCTCATGCGCAAAACGCTTGCAGATACGCTTTCTGAAAATCTTACGGATGCCTTTGTTGCTCCATTTTTTTGGCTGCTGGTGGGCGGCCCTGTGGCCATGTGGTGCTACAAGGCCGTGAGCACCACAGATTCCATGTGGGGCTATGTGACCGAAAAGTGGCGCTGGCTTGGCTGGGCCGGGGCGCGGGGCGATGATGCGCTGGCCTTTGTTCCCGCGCGGTTGTCTGCCTGTGCGGCATGGCTTGCAGACTGGTGCGCGGCCCGTTTGCGGTTTTTGCCCTCTATAAAATTGCCCAAAACTGTGTGGCAGGGCCGCTGGCCCGGTATGGGAGTGGTGGCCCAACAGGCTGCGGGCATGCCAAGCCCCAATTCTGGCTGGTCCATGACAGCCTGCGCGTGGCTGTGCGGCGCACGTATGGGCGGGCCGTCCGTCTATTTTGGCACGCACACCCCAAAACCGTGGCTGGGGCCGGAACAGGCCGAGGCCGCACCTTGGGACCATGCGCGGCTGCTGGCTCTTTGCGAACTCTTGCGCTATAGCGCCTTGTGTGGGGGGCTGACCCTTTGGCTGTGCGCCACGGTGGCCAAAATCCCCGTATTTTGAGGATGTCATGCTGTTAGCTGTATTGTGCGTGACGGGCCTTGCGGTGGGCCTGCTGGTGGGGCTCACTGGCGTGGGCGGCATTTTGATTCCCCCGGCCCTGATCCTGCTGAGCGGGCTTGAACCGCACGAGGCTATGGGCACTGCCCTTGCCTCGTTTTTGCCCATCGCACTGGTGGGAACTTTTATGTACCGCCGTTTGGGGCATGTGGACTGGTCACAGGCTGTGCCCTACATGTTGGGCGGGCTGGCGGCCCTGCCGGGCGCCATGATCAATGCGCGCATCAACGCAAGCCCGCTGGTTATACTGCTGGCAAGCATCATACTGTTTGCGGGCGTGTGCGTGCTGCGGCCCCCCAAGGCCGGAGGTAGCACATTCTGGCAGGGGCGCGCGGGATTTTTTTTCATCGGCACATCCACGGCCTTTTTGGCGGGTATGACTGGCGCGGGCGGGCCTGTGCTTTCCATACCTTGGATGATCGCCGCCGGGGTATCGCCCATGACGGCGGTGGGCCTTGCCATGCCGTATCAGGTAGTTACCGCCCTGTTTGGCACGGTGGGCAACATACAGGCCGGGCATGTGGATTTTGAACTGTTGCCCGCGCTGTGCCTGTTTGAAACAGCAGGTTTTGGCCTTGGTGTGGCTCTTGCCCGCCGAACGCCCACTGCAACCCTGCGCATGTTGATTGGCGGCGTGTGCTGCCTGTTGGGACTGGTGTTGCTGGTTCGCGGAATTTCTGGCTAGGCCGGAGAGTTCTGCCCCAGCCATTGCAAGGAAACCGTGCCTTCCGCGCGCCCTTAGAGGGAGCCGCATGAACATAGCCGCGCTTTTTATCCGCAGACCTGTGGCCACCGTGCTGATCATGCTGGGCATGCTGTTTTTTGGCCTTGCGGGCTACCGCAACCTGCCGGTCAACCAGCTGCCCACGGTGGATTTTCCCACCATTCAGGTACAGGCAGAACTGGCCGGGGCCGACCCGGAAACCATGGCTTCGTCCATTGCCACCCCGCTGGAAAAGGAATTTTTTACCATTGCGGGCATTGATTCCATTTCTTCGGTCAGTTCCACCGGGCGCACGCGCATAACCATACAGTTTGCGCTCGACCGCAACATCGATGCGGCGGCTCTGGACGTGCAATCGGCCATTGGCCTTGCTCAGCGCCGTTTGCCTTCAAACATGACTGTGCCGCCCAGCTTTCGCAAGGTAAACCCCGCCGACCTGCCCATTCTGCAACTGCGCATTTCTTCGGCAACCCTGCCGCTTTATGTGCTCAACGAGTACGCAGACACGCTCATAGGCCAGCGGCTTTCCATGGTAGATGGCGTGGCTCAGGTGGTTATTTACGGGCAGAAACAGTACGCCGTGCGCGTGCAGCTCAACCCGGACGAACTGGCAACGCGCGGCCTTGGCATTGACGAAGTGGCCGACGCCGTGGCCGCTGCCAACAGCATGCTGCCCACGGGTTCGCTTGAGGGCTCACATCACGCCGATTCCATCAAGGCTTCGGGCCAGCTTATGAACGCCAGAGCCTTTCGCGATGCGGTGGTGGCCTACCGCAACGGCGCGCCCGTGCGTTTGCGCGATCTGGGCGAGGTGGTGGACAGTTTTAAGCAGGACAAACAGCTGACATGGAGCAACGGCGGTGCGCCCAGCATTATGCTGGCAGTAGAGCGCCAACCCGGAACCAATACGGTGCAGGTGGTGGACTCCATTCGAGCGCTTTTGCCCGCCCTGCAAAAACAGTTGCCGCCCTCGGCCAAGGTAGAGGTTTTTTACGACCGGTCAGAATCCATCCGCGATTCGGTGGCAGACGTAAAGTTTACCTTGGTGCTTACGGTCTTTCTGGTGGTGCTGGTTATTTTCATCTTTTTGCGCAACCTGCCCGCCACCATCATTCCCAGCCTTGCCCTGCCCATGTCGGTCATTTCGACCTTTGCCATCATGTCGGTGCTTAATTACAGCCTCGACAACCTTTCGCTCATGGCCCTTACGCTGGCCGTGGGCTTTGTGGTGGACGATGCCATTGTTATGCTTGAAAACATCGTGCGGCATCAGGAAATGGGCAAAGATCCGCAAACCGCCGCCTTTGACGGATCAGCGGAAATCGGCTTCACCATTGTTTCCATGACGTTATCATTGGCTGCGGTGTTTATTCCCGTGCTCTTTATGGGCGGCATAGTGGGGCGGCTGTTCCGCGAATTTGCCGTGGTGATCATAGCAGCAATTTTGAGTTCGGGTGTGGTTTCGCTTACGCTTACGCCCATGCTCTGTGCCTACTTTCTTAAGGCGCAGGCGCACAACATGGCTGGCCACAAGGTTGTTGCGGCCGGGCTGTATGGTGCGCTAGAGCGATGTTTTGACCGGCTGGCAGATTTGTACGCCGGTTCGCTCGACGTGGTTTTGCGCCACCGGCGGGTTACGCTTTTTGCCTCGCTGGCTCTGTTGGTGCTTACAGCATGGCTGGGTATGGTTATTCCCAAGGGCTTTTTGCCCACTGAAGACATGGGAATGTTGCAGGCCAGCACAGAGGCAGAGCAGGGGGTGTCCTTTGAGGGCATGGTGCGTGCGCAGCATAGCCTTGACCCTACGCTGGAATCCTCTACCTATGTGGCGGCCTACAATTCCATTGTGGGTATTGTGGGCGGCAGCCAAAGCATGAACAACGGCATTTTGCTCATGCGGCTGGCAGAGCTCGACAAGCGCCCCGGCATTGAGGCTGTGGCCCAAAAATTGCGCAAGGATCTCAATACCTCGCCTTCCATGCGGGTATTTGTGCGTGTGCCCCCCACCATCAGCATTGGTGGCCGCGCCTCCAAGGCCCTCTATCAGTATACGCTGTTTGGGCCGGACATGGGGTCGCTTTTTGACAGCGCCCAGCGCATTGAAGAAGCCCTACGCAAGTTGCCTGAATTGCAGGATGTGAACAGTGACCTGCAACTCAAAAACCCGGAGCTGCGCGTTACCATCGACCGCAACCGCGCCGCCGCACTTGGCGTGACCCCGCAGCAGATAGAGCTGGCCCTGCAAACGGCCTTTGGCTCGCGCGAGGTTTCGACCATCTACGCGCCCACCGACGACTATTCGGTCTATGTGGAATTGCAAAAGCCCTTTCAGAAAGACCGCTCGGCACTTTCGCGGCTGTATGTTCGCTCCAAGGGCGGCGATCTTGTGCCGCTCGATACCCTGGCCCAATTCTCCACAGGTGTTGGGCCCATTGCGGTCAACCACAACGGGCAGTTTCCTTCGGTGACAATTTCGTACAACCTGCGCCCCGGCGTTTCGCTCAGTCAGGGTGTGGGGGCGGTGGAAGCGGCGGCACGCCCGCTCTTGCCCGATACCGTTACCGCCGAATCGCAGGGCACGGCACAGGCCTTCCAGAGTTCACTCAAAGGTATGGGCTGGCTGCTGATGCTGGCCATTGTGGTTATTTATCTGGTACTGGGCATTTTGTACGAAAGCTTCATCCATCCTTTTACCATTCTTTCGGGTTTGCCCTCGGCGGGTTTTGGCGCGTTGGCAACCCTGTGGCTCTTTGGTATGGAGCTTGATCTGTACGGTTTTGTGGGCATTATCATGTTGTTGGGCATAGTCAAAAAGAACGCCATCATGATGCTCGACTTTGCCCTTGAAGCGCAAAAGCTCAATCCTGCCCTTGACCCGCTCGATGCCATCACTCAGGGCTGCCATGTGCGTTTTCGGCCCATTATGATGACCACCGTGGCCGCGCTTATGGGTGCACTGCCCATTGCCGTTGGGGTGGGCGCAGGTGCCGATGCCCGCCGCGCTCTGGGGCTGGCCGTGGTGGGCGGGCTGTGTTTTTCGCAGCTGGTAACGCTCTACATCACGCCCGTGTACTATTATTATATGGAAAAACTCTCCCGCAGGCTGGGGCGCCTTTGGGGTACGCGCTTCAAACAAAAAGCGCAGGAAAGTGACAACAAGGGGCAGCCCCTGCCCAATTCTCACTAGAGCAGCCTGGAGGCCTCATGAGCATGCAGCAGCCTTTTTCACCCTTACCCGCCGATTCTGGCGAAGCCGCCTCGTGCAGACGCTGCGGTACCTGCTGTTTGCGGGGCGGGCCCACACTGATGCTCAGTGACACGGCCCTGCTTGTTTCTGGCACACTAACGCTTGAATCACTGGTATGTCTGCGTGCGGGCGAGTGGGCGCGCGACGATTCACGCAAGGCCCTGCGGCCTCTGGAAGGAGAGCACATCAAGATTGCCGGGCCGGGGGGCAGGGTGCATCCTTGGCGTTGCCTGTACTATCGTGAAGGCGTGGGCTGCGGCATCTATACGCAGCGCCCTGCCCAGTGTGCGGCGCTGTTTTGCATGGATACCGCCCCGCTGGAAGAACTGCTGGCCAAGGGGCGGCATATGGGCCGCTTTGCGGCGCTCAATGCCCTGAGCGGGGGCATACCCGGTTTCAGCGGTCTGAACGCTGCGGTCATCGGTCTGTTGCCCGACCTTGTGAGCGCGCATGAAGAACAGGTTTCGGTGCGCGAAACCCTTGAGCTGGCCGACCGTCTGGGCTTTTATCCGGCGCAGGGGCAGGGCCTTGCGGTAGAGCGCACTGCCAATCACGAAACTCCGCTTGAGGGCCGCGAGCGCGAACAGGCCGTGGCCGAACTGGGCGAGGCCGCCCGCACAGACGCTGCTTTTCGTGAGCTTTGTGTAGAAAGGGCGGGCATCCCCGCCGCCATGCTACCTTTTTTGTTGGGCCGATCCATCAAGGATCTGCTGGCAGAGGTGGGGCTCAAACCCACGCAGGGCCGATAGCGATCTGTGTCGCAATGGGGCAAAGCCCCGGCGATCCATGCTGGCTGAATACTGAAGCATGCGGCTGGCCTGTGGTTGACAGAACTGCCCCGCGTACCTAACTTTGGATCAAGTAAAAAAATTCACGCCCTCCCGATGGGCAATGAAGGAAGCAACATGCCACTGTGCAGCATTGAAGAGGCCATTGCCGACATCCGGCAGGGCAAGATGATTATTCTGGTGGATGACGAAGGGCGCGAAAATGAAGGCGACCTTACCATGGCCGCCGAGCATGTGACCCCGGAAGCCATCAACTTTATGGCCAAGTTTGGCAGAGGCCTTATTTGCCTGCCCATGGCCCCCGAAATTATTGACAAGCTGCAACTGCCCCTCATGACCCAGCGCAATGGTTCGCGCTTTGGAACCAACTTCACCATTTCTATCGAGGCGCGTGAAGGCGTAACTACGGGTATTTCTGCGGCAGACCGCGCAACTACCATCTTGGCCGCCGTGGCAGACAATGTGCGCCCCGACGACATCGTTACCCCCGGTCATATCTTTCCGCTGCGTGCCAAGGCTGGCGGTGTGCTTTCGCGCGCCGGGCAGACCGAGGGCGGCGTTGATCTCTCCCGTCTGGCCGGGCTCAAGCCCGCGTCGGTTATCTGCGAGATCATGCGCGACGATGGCACCATGGCCCGCATGCCTGATCTGGAAGTGTTTGCAGAAGAGCACGGCCTCAAGATTGCGGCAGTCAAAGACCTGATTCGCTACCGTCTTGACCGTGGTCAGGTTTCTGTGCGCCGCGTGGCTCAGGCCCACCTGCCCACCCAATTTGGCGACTTTACCGTGATAGCTTACGAGAGCGAAAACGAACCCGGAACACATCTGGCACTGGTAAAGGGCGACCTTTCCGGCCCGGAACCGGTGCTCACACGCATCCACAGCGAATGTCTCACGGGTGACGCGCTGGGCTCGTTGCGTTGCGACTGCGGTGGTCAGCTGGGTGCTGCCCTGCGCCAGATTGAAAAAGCAGGGCGTGGCGCGCTGCTGTATATGCGTCAGGAAGGGCGCGGCATTGGCCTTGCCAACAAGATCAAGGCTTATGCCTTGCAGGATCAGGGCTACGACACGGTGGAAGCCAACCGCAAACTGGGCTTCCCCCCGGATTTGCGCGACTACGGCACTGGTGCTCAAATGCTTGTGGATCTTGGTATTCACAAGATTCGCCTGCTCACCAATAATCACAAAAAGATTGTGGGTCTTTCGGGCTACGGCATTGAAATTGTGGAGCGGGTTCCCATTGAAATGGAAGCCTGCCCAGAAAACGAAAATTATCTGCGAACCAAGAAAGAAAAAATGGCACATATGCTTTCGTGCTCGTGCCACCGTTAA
>CAYPRZ010000047.1:9477-16142 GCA_964413315.1 uncultured Desulfovibrio sp.
ATGGGCGCATTGGCCATGAGCCTGATTACGGGCTTGTGGTTGTTCCGCTCGTGGCAGATGGGCGAAATATCGCACACTGCCGCAAACCTGCACGGCATATTTGTGTTTTTGCTCATTGCCTATGCTGTTGGTCACGGCGGTATGGCCTTGGGGCATTTTTTCTTTTGGAAAAAAACCGCAGCAAAAAAATAGCGGGTATCAAAAAATATTTGTGCAGATGTGTGGCCCCCAAACAGGGGGGCCGCGCGTAGGCGTAGAGGTAATGACCGAAAAAGGGGGCTAGGCCCGACGCACAAAAAAGACTGCGCTGTTTGCAGGTTAGCTTTGTGAAGCATGCTCTGCAAAACCACATCTGAAGCGGGTATTTGTTTTGTTGCGGCAAAGGCGGTCTTTTTTTTTTGATATTCTTTTAGGCTACTGGTTAAGCAGATCTTCTGCACACTGTTTTTTTACTCTCCCTGTCTCATTGTTAACTCTCTGTAACAATTCATATTGCCTTATTGCGTTGGTTTTCGCGGCGGTAGGTAAGCTGCCACAGAGCACTGTACAAGCGTGCAAAGGTCAGACTGTGATACCAAAGTTTTTTGGTTTGTGCCCTTTGCAAACTTGTCAAACAACGCTATAGGTCTTCATTCTCGTAAAAAAGTTGACCGACTGTTCAAACAGCCGTATGAGAATCGAAACTATCAGGCCCGCGCAAGGGGCGCGAGGTCTGTGCCTTACCATAAAGACGTTGATGACGGACTTTTAAGGAGGCCTTATGGCAAGCCAGGCGTTGATTAAAGATTTCGAAGACATGATCGGCAAGGAAAACGTGTTCAGTTCCGAAGCCGACCGCATGAGCTACTCGTATGATTCGGCGGTTCTGCCCCCGGTCATGCCCTCGTTGGTGGTGCGTCCCACCGACAAGGAGCAGCTCGGCAAGTGTGTGAAAAAACTGTATGACAACGGCATCCCCATGACGGTGCGCGGCGCGGGAACCAATCTTTCCGGCGGCACCATTCCCGACAAGTCTGAAACCGTGGTTATTCTTACCACCGGTCTCAACCGCATTGTTGAAATCAACTCCGACGACCTTTACGCTGTGGTTGAACCCGGCGTGATCACCGCCGAATTTGCCGCCAGTGTTGCCAAGAAAAATCTGTTCTATCCCCCCGATCCGGGCTCTCAGGCTGTGTCTACCCTTGCCGGTAACATTGCTGAAAACGCCGGTGGTCTGCGCGGCCTCAAGTACGGCGTGACCAAGGATTACCTCATGGGCATCGAATTTTTCGACGCCACGGGCGAAGTGGTCAAGTCTGGTTCGCGCACGGTCAAGTGCGTTACCGGCTACAACCTCGCCGGCATGATGGTGCAGTCTGAAGGTACGCTGGGCGTCATTTCTGAAGCCATCCTCAAGCTCGTGCCCCCGCCCAAGGCCTCCAAGGCCCTGATGGCCGTGTTCTCTGACGTGCAGCATGCCGCCGACGCCGTTGCCGGTATCATCGCCGCCCACGTTGTGCCCTGTACGCTTGAATTCCTCGACAACAACACCATCGTGCGCGTGGACGACTTTACCAAGGCTGGTCTGCCGCGCGAAGCCGGTGCCATTCTGCTGATCGAAGTGGACGGCCACCCCGCCCAGGTTGCTGACGACGCCGAAGCCGTTGAAAAAGTGCTGAAGGCCAACCACGCCACCGCCGTGCACGTGCCCAAGGACGCCGCCGAAAAGTTCAAGCTGTGGGAAGCCCGCCGCATGGCTCTGCCCGTGCTGGCCCGCGCCCGTCCCACCACTGTGCTTGAAGACGCCACTGTGCCGCGCTCGCAGATTCCTGCCATGGTAAAGGCTGTTAACGACATCGCCGCCAAGTACCGCCTTGAAGTGGGTACCTTTGGCCACGCTGGCGACGGCAACCTGCACCCCACCTTCCTGTGCGACAAGCGCGACGCCGACGAATTCAAGCGCGTGGAAGAAGCCATCGACGAAATGTTCGATACGGCCATCAAGCTGAAGGGTACGCTTTCGGGCGAGCACGGCATTGGCACGGCCAAGTCCAAGTGGATGGAAAAGGAAACCTCGCGCGGAACCATTCTGTTCTCGCAGCGGTTGCGTCGGGCTCTCGACCCCAAGGGGCTGCTCAACTCCACCAAGTTGGTGGGCATCTAGGCTCAGCCTGGCATTGCAGCGATTCGGGGGTTTGCCCCCGTGTCATTCGGCAGCTGTTAGCCACAGGGCTGACACTGCCGAGCAAGAGCAAAAATTCAACCGCTCCAGGAGCGTTTCATGAGTACTATGCACGAACTGGCCCAGCGCCTTATGGCTCTGGACGACAGGATCACTGCCTGCATGAAATGCGGCATGTGCCAGGCCGTGTGCCCCATGTTCGGTGCCACTGGCATGGAAGCCGACGTGGCTCGCGGCAAACTGGCCCTTATTGATAACTTGGCCCATGAGATGATCAAAGACCCTGAGGCTGTTGCCGACAAACTGGGCCGCTGCCTTTTGTGCGGTTCCTGTCAGGCATCTTGCCCTCCGGGCGTCCAGATTATGGACGTCTTCATGGAAGCCCGTGAAATCGTAAACGAGTTTATCGGCCTGCACCCGGTCAAAAAGATGATCTTCCGTTCATTCTTGACCAAGCCCGGCCTGTTTAACTTTGCCATGCGCGTGGGCGCGCCCATGCAGGGCCTGATCTTTGGCTCAAGCAACGATGCTCAGGGCACTGTGTGCGCACCCCTGCTCAACTTTATGCTGGGCGACCGCCACATTCACCCTCTGGCAAAAAAGCCCCTGCACGCCCGCTATGGCGCGCTTGACGAGCCCCGCCGTGCTGGCGGGCTCAAGGTGGCTTTCTTCCCCGGTTGCGTGGGCGACAAGATGTACATTGAAATGGCCGAAGCCTGCATGAAGGTGCTGCGTCACCACAATGTGGCCATGTTTATGCCCAAAAATCTCACCTGCTGCGGTATTCCGGCCCTTTCGTCGGGCGATGCCAAGGGCATGGTTGAGCAGATGCGCGTGAATGTGGAAGCCCTTAAAAACGGCGACTTCGACTACATTCTGAGCCCCTGCGGTTCCTGTACCTCTACGGTCAAGGAACTTTGGCCCCGCTATGCGCACCGCCTCGGTTCTGTTGAAAAACGCAAGGTCGAAGAACTTGCAGCCAAGGCCATGGACATCAACGCCTTCTTGGTTGATGTGCTCAAGGTGCAGCCCGCCGAACAGGCGCAGGACAACGCGGTAAGCGTGACCTACCACGATTCTTGCCACCTCAAGAAATCGCTGGGCGTGGTCAGCCAGCCCCGTGCCGTCATAGCGGCCAACCCCGCCTACAAGGTTACGGAAATGGCCGAAGCCGACCGTTGCTGCGGCTGCGGTGGTTCGTTCAACCTCTTCCACTATGACTTCTCGCGCAAGATTGGTCAGCGCAAGCGCAACAACGTGGTAGCCTCTGGCGCCAAGATTGTGGCCGCTGGCTGCCCCGCTTGCATGATGCAGCTTGAAGACGTGCTTTCGCACAACCACGACTCTGTGCGTGTCAAGCACACCATAGAGTTGTACGCCGAAAGCCTGAAGTAGCTTGCGCGTCGGCGGGGATCTCCGGTTTCCCCGCCGACGCTGTCTAACCCGGCGGTTATTCTGCCAGAATGCCCAACTGACGAAGAACCGTGGGGGTTTTATCTGAAGCTATGGGCGCTGCGCGCCGTTCGCAGGTATATCAGCACCAAACTCATGAGGGTGAGTTTTGTCTGCTGCAAGTGCATTTTTTTGTGGCGATGCTGCATGGTGTGCGAACTGGGCGTTTTTTGAAAAAGGAGTTGTTTATGACACATCAGGAATTGGTAGAAGCCTTTTCCGCCAAGGCTGCGGCTGTTACTGCCGTAGTTCAGGAAGTGCCCAGCATGGCAGCCGCCTTGCAGTATGTTGTGGATGTGTGCGCCAATAAAGCGCCTGCCGAACTTTTGGCCGACGAGCCCGGCACAGAGCAGGGCCCTCTTAGCCCCAACAAGGTTCCCACCCGCGTGCAGCGCGTGGTGGCCGCACCGCAGCTGAATGACGCCGACTATGCCACCTTGGCTGCCGCGTGCGAAGAAAAGGGCTTTTTGTGCATCCGCGAAGGCCTGCGCAACTATCTTGCCGGTATCGACGTGGGCCTTTCCACTGCCGAGCTGGGCGTTGCCGCCAGCGGAACCTGCATGCTCAACACGGACAACGAAGACGTGCGCCTTACGGGCATGATCTCTGAAGTTTCTGTGCTCATGCTGCGCAAGTCCACCATCTACCCCGATCTGCCCTCTATGGCGCAGCTGCTGCGCCAGCGCATGAACGAGGGTACGGCCACCTACACCACCTTGGTGACTGGCCCCAGCCGTACTGCCGACATCGAGCGTGTGGCCGCCGTGGGCGTGCATGGGCCGCTGGAACTGCATATCATTCTGTTGGAGGACTAACCCATGCATGACGCCCTCAAGAGCTCATCGGGCTATCATAAGGAACTGGACGAGGCCCTGAACGACGAATTTCTGCGTCGCACACTTGATACCTTTGCCGTGGCCTACCGCGCCAACCGCGAAGCAGTGTTCAAGGAAGTGGACGAAAAGGCGCTGATCAAGCAGATTGCCGACGCCAAGGACTACGCCTGTCAGCACATGGACGAGCTGTACGCGCAGTTTAAGGCCGAGGCCGAAAAGCGCGGCGTGCACGTGCACCGTGCCGCCACTGCCGAAGAAGCCAACGACCTGATCGTCCGCATTGCCAAAGAAAACAAAGTCAAGAAAGTGGTCAAGTCCAAGTCCATGACCGCCGAAGAAATTGGCTTGAACACCGCCCTTGAAGGCAACGGCCTGATCGTGGACGAAACCGACCTTGGCGAATGGATTATCCAGTTGCGCCACGAAGGCCCTTCGCACATGGTTATGCCCGCCATCCACCTTTCGCGTTATCAGGTGGCCGACGACTTCACCAAGGCCACCGGCGTGAAGCAGGATTCGGACGTGCAGCGTCTGGTCAAGGTTGCCCGCGTGCAGCTGCGCCGCAAGTTTATTGCCGCTGACATGGGCGTGAGCGGCTGTAACTTTGCCGTGGCCGAAAACGGTGCCATCTCTACCGTTACCAACGAAGGCAACGCCCGCATGGTTACCACCCTGCCGCGCGTGCACGTTGCCATTGCCGGTCTGGACAAGCTGGTTGCCAAGCTGGACGACGCTCTGGTCGCCCTTCAGGTGCTGCCCCGCAACGCCACTGCCCAGCGCCTGACCTCGTATGTCACCTGGATGTGCGGCGCGGGCCCCTGTGCGGCCAATGCCGACAACAAAAAGATTCTGCACGTTATCTTCCTTGATAACGGCCGCACCGAAATGGCCAAGGATCCCCTGTTCTCGCAGGTGTTCCGCTGCGTGCGCTGCGGCGCCTGCGCCAACGTGTGCCCCGTGTACCGTCTGGTGGGCGGCCACAAGATGGGCTACATCTACATCGGTGCCATTGGTCTGATCCTTACCTACTTCTTCCACGGCAAAGACCGTGCGCGCATTCTCAGCCAGAACTGCATGGGCTGCGAATCGTGCGCCAATGTCTGCGCTGGCGGCATTGACCTGCCGCGCCTCATCCGTGAAGTGCGCTCGCGCCTCAATGTGGAGCAGGGTGCGCCCATCGAGGCCAATCTGCTCTCAGCCGTGATGAAGAACCGCAAGCTGTTCCACAAGCTGCTCAAGTTCGCCAGCTTTGCCCAGAAGCCCTTTACCCGTGGTGCGCAGTTCCAGCGCCACCTGCCTGCGGTCTTCCTTGGCAAGCACAACTTCAAGGCTCTGCCCGCCATCGCCAACAAGTCGTTCCGCGACCGCTGGCCCGAACTGGCCCCCAAGGTGCAGAACCCCACCTATCGTGTGGCCATCTTCAGCGGCTGCGCTCAGGACTTCATCTATCCTGAAGAACTGGAAGCCTGCGTGAAGATTCTGGCCGCCAAGAACGTGGCCGTGGACTTCCCCATGGAACAGTCGTGCTGCGGTCTGCCTCTCGAAATGATGGGGCAGCGCAAAACCTCCATGGATGTGGCCAAGCAGAACATTGCTGCCTTCCGTGGCGGCAACTACGACTACATCATCACCCTGTGCGCCAGCTGCGCCGGTCACCTCAAGCACCACTATCCTGAAATTCTCGACAATGATTTCTCGACTGTGGAAGCTCAGGGCTTTGCGGCCAAGATCATTGACTTCAGCTCCTTTGTGCACGACGTGTTGGGCCTCAAGGCTGAGGACTTCAACAAGTCTGCCCAAAAGGTCACTTACCATGCCTCGTGCCATCTGTGCCGTGGTCTGGGTGTGAAAAAGGCCCCCCGCGAACTTATTGGCGATGCGGCTGAATATGTGCCCTGCGAGGAAGAAGAAGTGTGCTGCGGCTTTGGCGGCAGCTACTCTGTGAAGTTCCCCGAAATCTCGGCCCAGCTGCTGGACAAAAAGATCGCCAACATGAAGGCCACCGGCGCTGACCGTTTGGTGGTTGACTGCCCCGGCTGCGTTATGCAGATCCGTGGCGGCGCTGAAAAGCAGGGTCTGAAGATCAAGGTTGATCACATTGCAGAACTGCTGGCCGAAAACCTGAAGAAATAATCAGGTCGGCTTGGAAGGATAAAAAAGGCGGTGCATGCTTGTCATGCGCCGCCTTTTTGCTGTGTTGAGGCACAACACAG
>CAYPRZ010000048.1:0-16106 GCA_964413315.1 uncultured Desulfovibrio sp.
AAGGCAGACAAGAAAGCTGACAAAAAGACAGACAAGAAAGCCGCCAAGTAAGCAACTCACCTTCAGCATATATTAAGTAAAAAGGCCTCTTTGGATTCCCATAGAGGCCTTTTGCTGTTTTGAATGGCCCAGTTAGCCACTCCAGATAGCAGAATAAAACATTTAGGGGGTGGGGGTACGGGGGAGGAGACCCTTAGCTCTGCTGTCCATTTTTCTAGCCCGCCACGCGGCCAAGAAAAACGCCCCTACGGTGCGCCCTTCGGGTGGCTTCAAAAAGGCCCCTCCCCCGCAAATCCTCACTTTAACTATTGTAGAAGTTGATCAGGCAGCCGTCGAGGATGATCTTGCGTTCATCGCTGGTCAGTTCCTTGAGGGCAAGGCTGATCTGCTGGGCCTTGCCGCCTTCGCTGGCAACATAGCCGGTAAAGGTGGGGTCGGCGTTTTGCACGGCGCTGCGCACATTGGGAACCACCAGCCAGTCGCCCACCTTGAGTGTGTCGGCCAGCGAGGCATCAACAATAAAGGGCAGCATGCCCCAGTTGATGAGATTGGAGCGGTAACGCTTGGTGGCGTATTCCACGGCCATGTTGGCCCAGCCGCCCAGCACCTTCTGGCATGAGGCCGCCTGTTCGCGGGCAGAACCATCGCCGGGCTTAACGGCAAAAATGGTGGAGCCAAGGCCCACCTGCTTGAGGTCGGCTGCATTCTGCATGGTATCGAGCCCGCAGGTGGCAAACAGGCCGCGTACCGTGGTCAGCAGCTCGGCATCGCCGGGGTTGGCAAGGCGGGCGGTTTCCATGGCGTTCACGGTCTTGGCGCGGCCAACGTAGCCGGGGTCTTTGCGCGAAAGTGTGTATTCCGCCAGTTTGAGCGGGTTGGAGCGCAGGGACGAAGTCTCGCCTGAGGGAATCAGCTCGTCGGTGGTGGTGACGGGATCGGTGATCACGCTCACTACCTGCAACAGCAGGTGTTGGGGCAGGGGGCTCATGCTCGGCCAGTCGGCAATGTTGGGGCCGCGTACAAGCTCGGCCTGCGGCTCGGCCTTGCCAAAGCCGTTGTACACGCGGCTGTGGTAGATGAGCGGCTCAAAGGTGTACGAAAGATCGGCATTGGCCAGCGCGGGGGCAGACCAGTCGAGCTCGGTGGCCGGGGTAAGGCGGCCTCCGTTAGCTGCCGTGGCTGCAATGGAACGCGCGTCCATGAGGGCCACAGTGGAAACCTGACCGTTGGAAGGCTTGGAGCCCTCGCGGTTGGGGAAGTTGCGGGTGGTGTGGCGGATGGAGAGCGCACCGTGGGCCGGGGTGTCGCCAGCGCCAAAGCAGGGGCCGCAGAAGGCGGTTTTCATCACTGCGCCAGCCAGCATAAGCTTGGCTGTTGCGCCGTTTTTGACCAAGGCAAGGCCCTGCGGTTCGCTGGCGGGGTATACGGCCAGATTAAAGGCCTGATTGCCCGTGGATTTGCCGTCCAGAATGGCGGCGGCAAGGGCGATGTTTTCAAAATTACCGCCAGCGCAGCCAGCAATAATGCCCTGATCAACCCACACGCCGCCGTCGCGCACCTTGGCACGCATGTTCAGGCCCTTGGCCGCGTCGCCAAATTGGCGCAGGGCTTCGGCTTCCACCTCGGCCAGCAGTTCGGCCCCGTGCTTGGCCACTTCGGCCACGGGGTAGACATTGCTGGGGTGGAAGGGCAGAGCGATCATGGGCACGATGCGGCCAAGATCAACGCGAATCAGGCCGTCGTAGCAGGCGGGGCCTTCAAGGCGCAGTTCGGCGTAGTCTTCGGCGCGGCCATGCATGGTCATGTAGTCGCGCACCTTTTCGTCTGTGGTCCAGATGGACGAAAGACAGGTAGTTTCAGTGGTCATGACGTCAATGCCGCAACGGTATTCCACAGAAAGGCCAGCCACGCCGGGGCCCATGAATTCCATGACCTTGTTCTTCACAAAGCCGTTTTTGAACACCGCGCCAATGATGGCAAGGGCTACGTCCTGCGGGCCAACGCCGGGGCGAGGCGTGCCCTCAAGCCACACAACCACCTTTTGCGGATTGGTGACATCGTAGGTCTTGCCCAACAGCTGCTTGACCAGCTCCGGCCCGCCTTCGCCAATGGCCATAACGCCCAGTGCACCGTAGCGGGTGTGGCTGTCTGAGCCAAGGATCATGCCGCCGCACTTGGTCATCATTTCGCGCACATACTGGTGGATAACAGCCAGATGCGGGGGCACAAAGATGCCGCCGTACTTGCGCGCAGCCGAAAGACCAAAGAGGTGGTCGTCCTCGTTAATGGTGCCGCCCACGGCGCACAGACTGTTGTGGCAGTTGGTCAGCGCGTAGGGAACGGGAAATTCCTTGAGGCCGCTGGCGCGGGCTGTCTGCACAATGCCAACATAGGTAATGTCGTGCGAGGCCATGGCATCAAAGCGGATGCGCAGCACGTCCTCGTCCTTGCCGGTATTGTGCGCGGCAAGAATACGCGCGGAGAGGCTGTTTTTGCGGGCGGCTTCAAGGTCCACGCCTTTGGCGCGGGCTTCTTCGGCCATGGATATGCCGTTGGCGTCGATCACCACGGAACTGTTCACAATTTCGATCATGGCAGACCTTCAGGGGTTTGCGGGTCGCTGGCGCGACGCGGGTTAGCGAGACTGCGCCGTGGCCAGTTTGAGGCCAAAGGCAATGAACACAAGGCCCGTACAGCGTTGCATCCATTGTTGGAAGCGGCTGTTTTCAAAAGTGTGCCGTATGCGGCCCAGCATGTAGGCCAATGGCACATACCAGAACAAACACAGGCCCGACATAATGCTGCCCAGCGTTAAAAACTGCGGGGCAAGCGGTGCGTGCGGGTCCATGAATTGGGGGAGAAATGTCAAAAAAAGCAGCACGGCCTTGGGGTTGAGCGCATTGGTCAGAAAACCCTGACCGAAGAAATGCAGCCATTGGCGCAGATCTAGGCGCTGTGCGGGGCGTGCGGCATCTGCCTGATTATCCTGCTGGTGCGCCGTTTTGACCACCGCAGAGCTCACCGGCTGGCCAGCGCGTTGCCCAGCACGCAGGGCCTGAATGCCCAGCCATACAAGATAGGCCGCGCCAATGTATTTGAGAATGCTGAACCACAGCACCGACTGGGCAATGATGGCCGAAATACCCAGCATGGCCGCCGTGGTGTGCACGCAGATGCCAAGGGCCACACCCACGGCTGCGGCCTGACCCTGCGGACGGCCATTCATAAGCGAGATTTTGGCGATAAGGGCAAAATCCGGCCCCGGCAGCATCACCAAGATGGCGGCCATGGGCACAAAAAGCAGCAGGTTGTCCAGCGAGATCATGGTGAGTCCTTCATTCAAGCGAGAGCGGGCCAGCACTGCCAAGGGCTAGCCAACAATGTTGTGGAGATGGAAGAAAAGGAGCGCCTTGCGGTTGCGCCCGATGGTCGCCTGACCACCGGACAAAGCCGTAAAAGCACCCCTTTTCTCCTCCTGCCTCTATAACTTACAGCAAATGGGCAGCGGCAGACGCCGCACATGCTACAGGTTTGCGCCGATGATTTCGCCAAATTCCACGCAGCCCACAGCGCGTGAACCGGGAACCTGAGCGGCCAGATCTTCGGTTACGGCCTTGGCGGCAATGGCCTTGCTCACGGCAGAGCGGATGCGCTCGGCCGCCTTGGGCACGCCGATGTGCTCAAGCATGAGTGCGCCGCACAAGATTACGCTGCCGGGGTTGGCCTTGTCCTTGCCCGCAATGGTGGGGGCAGTGCCGTGGGTGGCTTCGTAAAAAGCCAAGGTGTCCGACATGTTGACGCCGGGGGCCAGACCAAGGCCGCCCACCTGCGCCGCCAGTGCGTCGGAGATATAGTCGCCATTGAGGTTGGGCGTGGCGAGAATCTGGTATTGTTCGGGGCGCAGCAGCGCCTCCTGAAACATGGCGTCGGCAATGCGGTCTTTGACTATCAGGCGACCGGCCACGGGTTCTTTTTCGGTGCAGGTGAGGTCGCCAAATTCCTGCGCGGCCACATCGTAGCCCCACTGACGGAAGGCGCCTTCGGTAAACTTCATGATATTGCCCTTGTGCACAAGGGTGAGGCTTTGCTGCTTCTGGTCAAGGGCAAAGCGCAGGGCGCGGCGTACCAGACGCTTGGAACCGGCCTCGGTCATGGGTTTGATGCCAATGGCGGCGGCGTCGCCCACCTTGTTTACGCCCAGTTCTTCACGCAAAAAGGTGATGAGCTTGCGGGCTTCGGGGGTTTCGGCGGCAAATTCCACACCGGCGTAAACGTCTTCGGTATTCTCGCGAAAGATAACCATGTTGACGCGCTCAGGGTGTTTGACGGGTGTTTCAAGCCCTTCAAAATACCGTACAGGGCGTATGCAGGCGTACAAATCGAGCCCCTGACGCAGGGCCACGTTGAGGCTGCGTATGCCCGTGCCCACAGGGGTGCCGAGGGGGCCCTTCATGGCAAGCTCTGCGGTGCGCAGGGTCTGCATGGTTTCTTCGGGCAGGGGCGAGCCGGTTTCCTTCACGGCCTTGTCACCCGCCAGTAGCTCTGTCCATTCCAGTTTGATGCCAGTGTTTTCGGCAGCAAGGGCAGCTTCAATGACAGGGCGCGCGGCCTTCCAGATTTCGGGGCCAATGCCGTCGCCTTCGATCCAGTAAATTCTCTTGTTCATGAAATTTCCTTACCTTAGTCGTTGTCGCTGTCGTCTGCTGCGGCCACTTCCTGCTGAAGTGCACGCGCGCGTTTGAGAAGCAGTTCAAGCTGGATATCCACACCAATGACGCCCTTGATGTTGTCCTTTTCGTCAGTAACCGCGCATGAAACGGTAATGATGAGCTTGCTCGTAAAGTGCGACTGGTACACATCCATAATGTGCAGGTCGCCGGTTTTCATGGGCATCTTGAACCATTCGCGCTGCGAAAAATCGTAGCCGATGGGCAGTGCCTCGTAGGTTTCTTTGTATACCGGGTCGGTGATGGCCGAGCAGCGCAGTTTGCCCTGATCGTCGGTAAGGTAGCAGTACTGGATAAAGGGATACTCGCGCACAAATTCGTCCAGCCGCGAGCAGGCATTTTTGCTGAAATCGAGCAAATCGCTGCTGCGGGCAAGGCGAATGATGATGTTGGCCGAAAGCTCGCCAGCCAGCTGCTTCATCTGATCGTATTCGGAAGAGAAGAGTTCGGGCATAAAGCGCTGCACAAGGGCTTCCATTTCTTCGTGCGAGTAGCTCGTTGTGCGGCCCGTTTCTTCGTATACGGCCATGATGGCGTCGTATATCTGGCCCACGGCGGGGTGCTTTTTGGATACCTGCTGGTCGCTCCCCAAGTCGAGGTTGGCGTTGATCCAGTAGGCAACACCGGCGCGGCCCGTCTTGTCGGTAATAATGATGGGCACGGGGCGGCCAAGCAGATGATTGGTGTCGAAGATATTGTAGATTTCTTCGTTCTTGGCCAGACCGTCGGCGTGTACGCCAGCGCTGGTGGCGTTAAAGTCGCGGCCAACAAAGGGATAGTTGTGGGGAATGCGGTAGTGTAGTTCTTTTTCAAAAAACTCGGCAACTTCGCTCAAAAGGGTGGTGTCGGCGGCGGCATCGTCGCCGGTAAGCGAAATGTATTCTACCAGCAGGGCCTCAAGCGGGGTGTTGCCCGTGCGTTCGCCAAAGCCGAACAGCGTGCTGTTGACCGCGCCACAGCCATACAGCCACGCGGTAACGCCGTTGACCAGCACCTTGTGGAAGTCGTTGTGGCCGTGCCATTCAAGCCATTCTCCGGGCACACCGGCCTCGTCGGTAAAGCAGCGCACAATACGCTGTACCGAGCGGGGCAGCGCCGCGCCGGGGTAGGGCACGCCGTAGCCCATGGTGTCGCACAGGCGAATCTTGACCGGCATGCCGCTCTGGCGCGAAAGCTCCATGAGCCGCTGTGCCAAGGGCAGGCAAAAGCCGTATATGTCGGCGCGGGTCACGTCCTCAAAGTGGCAGCGGGGTATGATGCCCCATTCCAGCGCCTGTTCGGCCATGCCTACATACATGTCCATGGCCTGCTGGCGGGTTTTGCCCAGTTTGAGAAAAATATGGTAGTCCGAAACGCTGGTGAGCATGCCGGTTTCGTCAAATTCCATATCGCGGGCAAGTTTGAGGTCTTCCTTGGTGGCGCGGATCCACGAGGTTACACGCGGAAAACGGTAGCCTCTGGCGCGGCACACATCAATGCACTTGCGGTCTTTTGCCGAGTACAGAAAAAATTCAGAAGCTGTGATGAGCCCGGTTTTTCCGCCCAGTCTGTGCAGAAAATCGAACATCTTGGCCACTTGCTTGACCGTATAGGGGGGGCGGGCCTGCTGGCCATCGCGAAAGGTCGTGTCGGTAATGCGCATCTGTTCTGCCGGTCGGGGCGACAGCAGAACCTCGTCAAACGAGGTACGGCAAATGCTGGTGTAAGGGAAAAGCTCACGGTAGAGCTGCGGTTTTTCCGGCTCCTGCATGACCAGGGTACGGCTGCCTCCAGTTTGGTGGATAATGTTGCTCATTGGGTGTCCGCCCTGTCGCGCGGTGCCCGCGCGGTAAAAATTGTTGCCGTAAGCCGCTAATATAGCGGTTTACAGCCCCTGCGTCCAGTATGCGCAGCGGCCCGGCCCCGGCAACACTTGCCAGAAGGGCAAAAATAAAGGAATGTCTTGGCCTGCAAGCGCGGTGGTCTATAGGGGAGCGGGCGCGTTTTTTTCTGAAGGAGCGGGCATGTCTGATTGTGTACGCTACCCGGCACCGGGTTGCGTGGTGGAATATTTGGAAGGCAATGCCGTACAGATTGCCCTGGTCACTGAAGAGGCCGGTGGCCGCTTGCGGCTGCTCTTGCCCAACCGTAGGGAAACGCGCCTGAATTCTTCGCGCCTGTTGCCTTGGCTTGGGCCTTTGTATGCGGCAGACTTGGGCCGCGAAGACGCCGTGCGTCTGCTTGAAGCACACAAAAAAACACGCGATGATCTGGCCCTCCAGATACCTGTCATGGACGTGTGGGAACTGGCGCAGGGCGAAGTGGAACTGGCCCCTGCCAGCTGGTTTGCCGAGCTTTTTGAAAGCGACCCCAACACCGATCATGTTTCTGCCTATGGCCGCGCCCTGCTGGCCTGCAAAAGCCATTTTCGTTTTCAACCCCCGGATTTTCAGGTTTTTGCTGCCGACATGGTTGAAAAACGCATGGTCGAGGAAAAAGCCCGCCTTGAGCGAGAATCTCTCGCAGCTGGTGGTGCGGCTTTTTTGCGTTTGCTGTGGGAGGTTGCCTGCCGCAAGCGTGAGCTGCCGCAGCCCCCGCGCGAGGGCGCTGCCCTTGGAGAATGGCCCCCGCAGGAAGTGGCCGAGCGCCTTGAAGAAGTTCTTTTTTCCCGCATGGTTGATCCTGAAAATCAGGAATACGAAAATATCTGGCGCACCCTGAGTAAAGGGCTGCCCGATGTGCCGCACCTGCCCCTGCAACTGCTGGTGGCTTGGGGCAAGGTTCCTGCACATTACAATTTTTGGCTCGACCGCGCGGGCTATGCCTCTGGCGACAGATGGTGGGCTGACTGCGGCGACGAGGTGGCGGCTCTGGCCGCAGCGGGCGGCGACCCCGCAAACGCCTATGCCCGGCAGTGGCCCGATTGCGCGCTTGATACCTGCGATCAGCCCTGCATCAGCATAGACAGCGCCACCACCCGCGATGTGGACGATGCCTTTCACATTGCTGCAGAGGGCGAGGGCTGGGCCATCACGCTTATGCTGGCCTGTCCGGCGCTTTTCTGGAATTTTGGCGGGCCGCTCGACAAGCTTGTGCTGCACCGTGGCACAAGCATCTATCTGCCTGAGGGCGATTGCCACATGTTGCCTGAGGTGCTGGGCACAGACGCCTATTCACTGTTGGCCGGTCAGGCGCGCCCCGCCCTGCGGGTGCTGGTGCATGTGGCGGCAGACGGCACCCTTGGCGGCTGTGACATTTCTGTGGTGCAAAGCAGCCTTGCCGCCAACCTTACCTATGTGGACAGTCAGGCCGTGCTGGATGCTCTGGCTGCGGGCGAGGCCCTGCCGCAAAATGCAGCGGCCCCCTTTGCAGAGCAGCTGCGCATGGGCCTTGCCATGGCCCGACAGCGGCAAACGGCCCGCATTGCCGACGGCGCGGTGATTATGGACCGCCCCGACCCTGTCATTCGCCTTGAGGGCGAAGGGGCCGAGGTGCGCGTAGAAGTGGGGCTGGATTATCAGGCCTCGGACGCGCAGATGCTGGTGGCCGAAATGATGATTCTTGCCAGCGCCGCCGTGGCCCAGTGGGCAGCAGAGCACGGTGTGGCCATGCTGCACCGTGTGCAGGACGTGGCCCTGCCCAAGGAATACGCTGGTATCTGGACTACCCCGCAAGATATGACGCGCATCATGCGCGCTCTTACGCCTTCTGGCCTTGAGGTACAGGCCCGCCCGCACGCCGCCCTTGGGCTTGCGCGTTATACGCCCGTAACCTCGCCGCTACGTCGTTATCCTGATTTGGTGAACGAGGAGCAGCTGGTGCATTATTTCCGCACCGGTCAGCCGCGCTGGACAGAAGCCGAGCTGGTTGACCTGCTCAACGTGCTTTCGCCAGCGCTGGATGCGGCGGGGCAGGTGCAGCGTTTTCGTCCGCGTTACTGGAAACTGCTGTTCTTCCGCCAGAAGGGCGACAAGGTGTGGTGGAACGGTGTGATCACAGAAGAAAACGACGCCTTTGTCACTGTAAGTCTGCCCGATCAGGGCATGTTTGTGCGCGGCAGAAGGCGGTTGTTTGACGAGCGGGCGCACCCCGGCCTTGCCGTGGACGTGCGCATTGGCAAGGTGCAGCCCCTGTACAACGAAATAATGATTCTGGAAGCGGTTCCGGCAGACTAGGGCCGCCTTGCTGCCGGGCTTGCCCGGCCTGTCACTGCGCACAGCTTGCCTGTTTTGCGCAGCTATGGTGTGGGTATGCCCCTGTGGCTGTTTGGGGAGCGGGCAGTATGTGCCCGGATTTTTTAAGACTTGCAGCGGAGAACACTATGCTGGAAGTATTGTGGATTGCTCTGGCCTATGTGCTTGGGTCTGTGCCCTGGGGGCTGGTGATCGCCAAAACCTTTTGCCACTTGGACCCGCGTGAAAGCGGCAGTCGCAACACCGGGGCCACCAATGTGGCCCGCCTGTGCGGATTTGGTTGGGGTGTTGCCACCTTGGCCTGTGATGTGTGCAAGGGGGCAGTGCCCGTGTGGCTGGCCTTTCGCATCAATCCCTCGCCCGTATTTGTAAGCGTGGTGGGACTGGCCTGTGTGCTGGGGCACGTTTTTTCGTGTTTTATGAAGTTCAAGGGCGGCAAGGCCGTGGCCACAAGTATCGGCGTGTTCCTTCCCTTGGCCTTTTGGCAGCTGCTGGCAGCTTCGGCCCTGTGTTGCCTTGTTATCTGGCGCAGCGGCTTTGTTTCGCTGGGGTCGCTGACACTGGTTGTGGCGCTGGCCGTGGCTGTGGCTGTTACCGGCCAGTGGGTTTGGCTGCCGCTGGCCCTGTGCGTGTGCGCCGTGGTGGTGTGGAAGCATAAGGAAAACATCGCCCGTCTGCGCGCTGGTACTGAAAAAAGCTGGCTCAAGGGCAAACACGCTGAAAAGCAGGAAGATAAAGGCTAGCTGCGGCTGCCTGCAATTTACGGCAGCCTGCTGCCGTTATACATGCCAGTATGGCCTCTTGTCGCAAAATGTCTTTGCGGGCAGAGGCCGCGCAAATAGACTGTGGCAAGGCTGTTTGCACGATGCACTTATCAAGGAGTTTCTCTCATGGCGCATGCGGATTTTCCGGCCTATCGCGGCCGCATGGAGTATGTTTGTCTTGACTGCGGCGCACGTCACCCCGGCGACAGCCTGCTGTACACCTGCCCCCAGTGCGGCGGCGTGTTTTTGCTGGAAAACCTGGATTTTGACAAACTGAAAGAACGCAGCGGTGCTGAGTGGCGCGATTTGTTCGATGCCCGCTCTGCCAGCCGCAGCACTGCGCTTCGGGGAATATTCCGTTTTTATGAGCTGCTTGCCCCTCTGCTTGAAGAAGACGACATCGTCTATCTTGGCGAGGGCATTACGCCCATCATCGAGGCCGCCCCGGCCCTGCGTGACCGCGTGGGCATTCCCTTTGCCTACAAGAACGACGGCCAGAATCCCAGCGCATCCTTTAAGGATCGCGGCATGGCCTGTGCGTTCAGCTACCTCAAGTGGCTGTGCCGCCGTAACAAGTGGGACGAAGTGCTGACCGTGTGCGCCTCTACGGGTGACACATCTGCCGCTGCGGCCCTGTACGCCTCGTATGTGGGCGCACCCCTCAAGAGCGTGGTATTGCTGCCCCACGGCAAGGTTACGCCCCAGCAGCTTTCGCAGCCCCTTGGCAGCGGAGCCACCGTGCTGGAACTGCCCGGTGTGTTTGACGACTGCATGAAGGTGGTTGAGCTGTTGGCCGAAAACTATCGCGTGGCCCTGCTCAATTCCAAGAACAGCTGGCGCATTCTTGGTCAGGAATCCTACGCCTACGAAACCGCCCAGTGGTACGGCTGGGACATGACCGACCTGTGCCTCTTTGTGCCCATTGGCAATGCGGGCAACATTACGGCTATCATGTGTGGCTTTTTGAAGATGCTTGAACTTGGCATCATCAGCTCGCTGCCGCGAGTGTTTGGCGTGCAGTCTGAGCATGCAGACCCGGTGTGGCGCTACTACGACGCACCCAAGGATGCCCGCCACTGGCAGCCCGTAACGGTAACGCCCAGCGTTGCTCAGGCCGCTATGATCGGCAACCCCGTGTCCTTCCCACGTGTGCGCAAGCTGGCCGAGATGTTCATTGAAAAGGGCGGCGAAAAGGCCTTTCAGGTTGTGCGCGTGACAGAGCAGCAGATCATGGACGCCATGATCATGGCCAACCGTCACGGCCACATCGCCTGCACTCAGGGCGGCGAATGCCTTGCGGGCCTTGTGAATGCCAAAACCCTTGGGCTTATCAGCAGCAAGGAGCATGCCGTGCTTGACGCTACGGCCCATGCCCTCAAGTTTGCTGGTTTTCAGGACATGTATTTCAACGATTCCTTCCCGCCCGAATACGGCGTTGCGCCAGACAAAAGTCTGGCCAACAAGCCCGAACTGCTCTTGCCCGAAAGTGCCCGTAAGGGGCGCGAAGTGGCCGAATTTGCCCGCATGGGTGCAGATGCCGTGGCAGAAAGGCTTTCTTTGCAAAAGAAATAAAGTTATTCCTTTATGCACCGATAATGTCGGTAGCGGCGGTGCAAGTCTGTTGCGCCGCCGCTTTTTTTTGAACCCCTGCCAGCCTGCGTACAGCAAGGAAACCTTCTCCCCGGTTTTCCGTCTACTGCTGATAGCTGGCTGGCTTAGTTGATGGATTTTCGCTCCCATTGGGGAAAAAAGCCGCCGGACCGGACATTCTGGTTCGACGTTATTCAGAACGAAAGGCTTTTTACGAAAGGACGCTTTTATGTTTTCTCGCAGTATCAGAACGTCCATGTTGCTGGTTATCAGCCTCGTGGTGCTGGCGGTGCAGTCGGCCTTGGTTGTGGTGGTTACGCGCATGGGCGACGAGGCCAATCTTGCCGCACGCACCCACGAGATGGACTTGGCAGCTGACACCATTGCCAAATCATTGGGTGATTTTGGTACGCAGCTTGGCATGTTTGTCAACGGTGCTTCAAAGCCGCCGCGCTTGCGAGAATTTTTGCTTACGGGCGAGGATCAAAAAGGCGCGGAAGTTTTTTTGGCCGCCATGTCGCAGGCTGCGCCAGAGATAAACACGCTGTATCTGTTTGATGCCTCTGGCAAGCAGGTTATCATCTGCGCCCAAGGCAAACTGGGCAAGGTCAACGATCTGGCAGAGCGTGAATACATAAAGGCCGCACTGGCCGGTAAAATGGGCTACAGCTCTGCACCCACCAAGAGTATTGCCACAGGCAAACTTATTGTCAGCGTTGCCGCGCCAATTTTTGACGACAAGGGCAAAGTCATTGGCGGCGTGGGCATCTCTTATGACATCGACGGCCTGACCAAGAATCTCAACTCCATCATCATTGGCAAGACTGGCCGCGTTGTTGTGGTTTCGCCACAAGGCGTGATGATCAGTCATTCCAACAGCGAGCTTCTGCTCAAGAATTTGGCTTCTGAACCAGCCGTGCGCGATATGATCAAAGCCGAATCTGGTAGTGGGGTAGAGTATGCGCTTAATGGGGAGACGCGCCTGCTTGCGTGGGATGCCGTTCCCAACTGGAACTGGCGCGTGGGCGTGACCGTTAGCATCGATGAAGTTCAGGCTCCGGCCATAGCCCAGCGCAATGTCATGCTTATTATCGGGGCCTTAACCATTCTGGCACTGGTGGGCATCTGTCTGTTTGCACTTGAAAAAGTGGTTGTGAGCCCTCTGCGGCAGTTGCAGGGCTTTGCTTCTGGCGTGGCGGGCGGCAACCTGAATGCCATTTTGTCCATCAACCTGCGCAATGAAATTGGCAGTCTGGCAGAGAGCTTGCGTGTTATGGTGGGTAGCCTCAAGGCCAAGATAGCCGAGGCAGACGAAAAAAGCGCACACGCCGAGGAAGAATCGGCCCGTGCAGCTCAGGCCAAGGAAGAAGCCGATGCAGCCCGCATGGCCGCAGAGCACGCCAAGGCCGAGGGCATGCTGCATGCGGCCACCAAACTTGAAGGCGTGGTAGAAGCCGTGACCTCTGCCTCGGACGAACTGGCCGCCCAGATTGAGCAGGCCAGCCGTGGCGCAGAGCGACAGACCGCCCGCGTGGGCGAAACCGCCACCGCCATGGAACAGATGAACGCCACCGTGCTTGAAGTGGCACGCAATGCCGGTCAGGCTGCGGATTCTGCCCACAATGCCAAGGGCAAGGCCGAAAACGGCGCAGAAGTGGTGGCGCGGGTGGTTACCGACATCAGCCGCATACAGACCAGCGCCGTGGAGCTGAAAACCGCCATGACCTCTCTTGGCAAACAGGCCGAGAGCACGGGCCAGATTTTGGGTGTAATTTCAGACATTGCCGATCAGACCAACCTGCTGGCCCTTAACGCCGCCATTGAAGCGGCCCGCGCTGGCGAGGCCGGACGAGGCTTTGCCGTGGTGGCCGACGAGGTGCGCAAACTGGCAGAAAAAACCATGACCGCAACAAAGGAAGTGGGCGACGCCATTCGCGATATTCAAAACGGAACCCGCCAAAACGTGGGCAATGTGGATCAGGTTGTGGGCATGATTGATTCCACTACCGAGCTTGCTGGCACGTCGGGCAATGCCCTGCGCGAAATTGTGGAGCTGGTGGACGCCACTGCCCAGCAGGTGCAGTCCATCGCCACAGCCGCAGAAGAGCAGTCGGCCACAAGCGACGAGATCAACCGCTCCATTGAAGACGTGAACCGTATTTCGCTCGAAACCAGCTCGGCCATGCAGCATTCTGCCGGGGCAGTGGGTGAAATGGCCCAGCAAGCGCAAGTGCTGCGCGGGCTTATTGCGGATATGAAATCGGGTAGCAAGGATTGAAGGTAGTTTTAGGCAAGGCCCCACACTGGCGGGGCCTTGCCAGATTGCCACACGGGTTTGCAAAATACAGGCTTACGGATAGGGTGAATGCCAAGTAATCCAAAGTTGGAGGTTTTATGCGGCAGACCCTGTTATTTGTCTTGGCTTTTGTGCTGGTGGCGTTCAATGCCAACGCGGCAGAGTACAAGGCGGTGTCATCCGGCGTGCGCTACATGCATTTGGGTGACTACAGCGTTGAGCGGTTGAATGCGATTCTGTCCACAGAGCTGGCAGCCTTCAGTAGCTTCAAGGTGCAGTACCCGCAAGCTGCCAATGGCGTAAGCCTCTACAAGGTGCAGTATGCAACCGTTGTCCCAGAGCAGGGCAACAAGCCTACGCTGGCATCTGGTCTGGTGGCAGTGCCGCAAGCCGCGCAAAAAAAGCTGCCCGTGGTTTCGTACCAGCACGGCACGGTCTTTACACGCACGGCTGTGCCCTCGCGGCCAGAAGAATCGGACGAAACGCGCATTGTCACCGCCCGGCTGGCGGGCAATGGCTATGCGGTTATCGCCGCAGACTATATTGGCAAGGGCGATTCTACCGAGCCAGATAGCTACATGGTGCGTGAGGCCACGGTGCAGGCCTGCATGGACATGCTTTTTGCCGCCCGCGCCGTGCTGGCCGATCTGGGTATTGAAGAAGACGGCCTGTTTCTGAGCGGCTGGTCGCAGGGCAGCTGGAGCACGCAGCAGTTTCGCCATCGCCTTGAAACCTTCAATGTACCTGTAAAAGCCGCTGCTACAGCCGCAACCCCCGTTGACCTGTACCTTCTGCTGACCCGCTGGATAAACAATCCCACAAAGCTCGATGCCAACTGGCTTGCGGGCAGTGTCATTCTGTTCACCTATTCCTACGCCCATTACTACGACATGCCCGGCCTGCCGCAGAGCATCATCAAGCCCGAATATCAGGCAGTCTGCCGTGATTTTTTTGAAAACAGGATAGGCTGGGAACAGCTGCAACCGCAAATACCCGCCAAGATCGCAGACCTGCTGCAAGCGGATGTGGTTTCCCGGTCATCGGCTGGCGTAGACGCATTTTTTAGCAGGTTGCGCGAAAATCAGGCATTCATGTGGCGTTCAACAACGCCCTGCCGTTATTATTACGGCAAGGTAGATGAGGTCATGCCGCCCTATGTTTCCACCCTTGCTGTGGGCTATACTGAAGCCGCAGGCGGCGCACAGGCCGAGGCTGTGTACGCGGGCGACGAGGCCAACCACCGGGGCGCGTTTTTGTATGGGGTAAAGGATCAGAAGGAGTTTTTTGACAGCAAGCGCTGATGCGCTGTAGCTGCCGGGGCTTTGGGCAACAGGGCGGTCAGGAGTATTCCTGACCGCCCTGTGTAGTTATAACCATGTGCCGTAGCGGCGCATAAAGACCCGTTTAACGAGGGTGGCTAGCGTCAGATAGCCCACAAGCACGGCTGCCAGCCAAGGAAAATAGGCCGCTGGCAGCGCGCCCATGTCCAGCCCCTGCCCAAGCTGGGTAAATGGAATGGCCGTGCCTACGGCAACGCCAAGGCCCGTCAGCAGGGTTACCTGCCATGCGGCACGGCTGTGCAACAGGGGCACACCGGGAGTACGCAGCATGTGGATAACCATGGTCTGCGTCCACAATGATTCCACAAACCAGCCCGCCTGAAACAGGGCGGCAAAGCTGGCCTGATCGGCACTGCTCAAAGCATGCCAGCCCCCTGCTGGCAGGGCAACTACCGCAGGGCAGACCACAAAAAACAGCAGGGCGTAGGTTGCAAGGTCAAAGACCGAGCTGGTGGGCCCAAGCCAGAACATGAAGCGGCGTATGCTGTCCGTATCCCAACTGCGGGGTTTGCGCAAAAAGTCCTCATCCACATTGTCCCAGGGCATGGCCGTGCACGAAACATCGTAGAGCAGGTTGAGCACCAAAATCTGCAATGGCGTCATGGGCAAAAAGGGCAAAAATACGCTGGCCGCCAGCACAGAAAACATGTTGCCAAAGTTGGAGCTGACGGTGATTTTGATATATTTGATAATATTGGCGTAGGTGCGGCGGCCTTCCATAACCCCGGCTTCAAGCACGGTAAGGTCTTTCTCCAGCAGAATAACCCCGGCAGATTCGCGGGCCACGTCCACCGCAGAATCAACAGAAATACCCACATCGGCATTCTTCATGGCCGGGGCATCGTTGATGCCGTCACCCATAAAGCCCACCACATGGCCGTTGCCGCGCAGACAGGTAACAATTCTGGCCTTTTGGCGCGGGCTGAGCTTGGCGAAGATGTCGGCCTTTTCCACCGCGTCCTTGAGGGCCGCGTCGTCCATTTCCTCAATTTCTGCGCCCAGCAGAATATTCTTGCCCGGCAGCCCAACCTGACGGCACACGCTGCGGGTTACGGCATCGTTATCGCCAGTAAGCACCTTGACGCGCACGCCGTGTTCGTTCAGGGCTGCAAGGGCCTTGGGGGCGGAGTCTTTGGGCGGATCAAGAAATGCCAGATAGCCCAGCAGCACCATGTCTTTTTCATCCGCCACAGAAAAAACGCCGCCCGGTGCAGACA
>CAYPRZ010000049.1:0-15835 GCA_964413315.1 uncultured Desulfovibrio sp.
ATACGCATTTTGTGGCCTGAAAAGGAAGCGCCGGGATTTTGAGCGCAGCGTACTCGTGTACGTGAGCATCAAAATTCCGGCGCGGACGCATTCAGGCCGCAAAAGTCGGGTTTGCGTAAATCAGCCTGACAGGCTCATCCCAAACCACATTGCTGCAAGGGGTTTCTGCCTGCCCAATAAGGCAGGGACGGCTAGCCTACTTGCCCGTGTACACCGCGCCAGAGGTGGGGCTTTCCTTGACCACGATTTTAGAAAGCCCTTTGAGCTGAGGCTCAAGCTTGCGCCATATCCATACTGCAATATTCTCGCTGGTTGGGTTCTCCAGCCCTGCAATATCATTCAGATACGTATGATCCAGTTGATCAATATACGACTTGGCAATGGTCTTGAGGTCGCCAAAATCCACAACCCAGCCAGAAGCTTCAGACACATCGCCCTGAACGTAAACTTCAACTACAAAAGTATGCCCGTGCAGATTGCCGCATTTGTGCCCCGCAGGAACAAAAGGCAAGCGGTGCGCAGCGTCAAACGACAAAGAAACGTAAATATCCATAACCACTCCTAACGAATGCCAATATACTTGTGTGTCTGAAGGCTGAGCTTCCACAGGGGGCGTTTGAGGCAGGTTTGCACTGCCTCTTCTGTCGCCTGTGCCTGATCAGCAGAGTCACGCGGTTGCAGAAAAAAATGCTCAAATTCCAGCTGCTCAAAATCCCGCAAGTCTATGCCTTCCTGAGGCCACACAAGCTTCAGCTCATTGCCACGTGTGACAGCAAGCGCTGTTCCAGCCTTGGGGCTCACTGTTATCCAGTCCAGCCCGTCTGGCAGGGCCAGCGTGCCGTTGGTTTCCACGCCAACCTGCACGCCGTGGCGGGTCAGCTCCCACACCAGCTCGTCCGTAACCTGTAGGGCGGGCTCCCCACCCGTTAAAACCACATAGGGCCGATAACCCGCATGCGCATAGCTGGGGAAGTGTGCGCAGATTGCTTGGGCCAGCAGCGCGGCGTTTTCAAATACTCCGCCGGATTCTTCCGCACCGAGAAAATCAGTATCGCAAAAACGGCATTTGGCAAATTGGCGGTCTTCTTCCCTGCCAGTCCACAGATTACACCCGGCAAAACGGCAGAAAACAGCGGGGCGGCCAGCGTAAAAGCCCTCTCCCTGCAACGTATAAAAAATTTCCTTTACGGCAAAGCTCACAATATTTCTCCAGTTTAACCAGACTGTTGCCTCGTGCTGTGCTTAATGATCAGGCAGGTGCGTATTTTTCCATCTGGTGCGTCAGGCAGCATAGCCTTTGAAACAAACTGTGGCAAAAAGTTGTACTTATTAAAATATATTATGGTGTTATTGTGTGTATGCTTTCGGGGCGGAAAAGATCGCGCCGGAATTTTGTGCGGTGCGTACTATTGTACTGGGCATCAAAATTCCGGCGCTGGGCTGTTTATCGGGCGTAGTTATCGGGTTTGCGGTAACCCGTTTAGTGAGCCTTGTTAGGCTGTTAACTCGGCCAGATGCTTGCGGGCAAAATCAAGGTTCGCATCCAGCTCAAGCGCGGCGCTCAAATATTCACGCGCCTGCTCGGCATTGCCCATGAATTTTTCGCACAGCCCCAGATTTGCCAGATCCATGGCAGAGCCCTTGTCCACACGCAGCACCGCTCTAAAGGCCTCTGCCGCCTTGGCGTAGTTGCCGGTTTTAAAGTGGGCCACGCCCAGCAGATTGCCGTATTCCTTCATGTCCGGGCACAGCTGCGCAGCAGCGGCCAGCGCGGGCAGGGCCTCTTGCCAGCGGCACTCAAGGGTATCGGTATAGCCAAGATAAAAGGCGGCCAGCGCCTTGGAATCGGTATCTGGTTGCAGGGGCACGGCTGCGGCAAAGGCGCTGCGGGCCGTGTCAAAGTCTTCTGCCCGCAGGGCCAGCATGCCCTCAAAAAATGGCAAAAAGTGCGCACCGGGGTAGCAGCTTTCAAGCACCTTCAGACCGTGCAGCACGGTATCGGCATCGGCTTCTTCCACCAGTTTGCGGCCCACAAAAAGCCCAAGGCTCTGGTTGCGGTCGCGCTCGCGAAATTGCAGGCCCGGCACAATGCTGTAGTGCGTGGGAATCCCCAAGCGCTGGTGCGTGGTTTCAACGGCGTAGAGTTCCAGCGGGGCAAGGCCGCGCAGGGCCGTAAGTAGCTCTTCGCGTATGTCGGTATTCTCCACCGTGGGCAGGCTTTTGAGCTCAACGGTGGGGCCTTCTATGAGCCAGTTGATCTGCTCAAGGGCCGTGTACTTGGAAAGGCCCGATGCCTCGTAGCAGGCGCGGGTGCAAAAATCGCCTGCAAGCTGGGCCACTTCGGTAACAGCGCGGATGGCCGCCTTGGCCGGAGACGCCGCCGTGCCCGCCGTATAGACGATTTCGGACGTATCGGGGAAGGTTTTGGGATCCCATGCCACGGCGGCAACCGTGGGAAGGGGCATGCCCAGCGAAAAATCTTTCAGCACAATGCGCACGCCTTCGCGCTCAAAGGCGGCCAGCAGCTCGGCCAGCACGGGGTCAAAGGTGCAGGATGCCGGGTCGATGGTGGGCGTGGTGGGCAGGTTGCGGTCAACGCGGCAGCACACGTGGCGTTCAATAAGTTCGCTCAGGCCCTGCAACAGCGATTCTTCGCGGCTGTTGCCAGCAGAGGTTCCGTTAAATTCACCAAGCAGCTTGAACCAGTCGAGCGGCAGCCACACGGTTTTGCCGTCCAGCAAACGGGTGGCGGGGTAAAACTGCCAGCTTGTAAGGTCGAGCACGCGGCGGGCGTTTTCTGTCGTCAGATTGTCGTCCACAGAGCGCAACATGTCCTCAAGGGGCAGCAGGTCGCTGCCAAAGCGGGCCTCGGCCTCGCTCCATGTGGCGCTGACCATGTGGGGCAGTTCTTCCCAAAAGCTGAAAAATGCAAAGCGTTCCATCAGCTCCATCAAGGCCGAAGCTTCGGCCTGCTCGGCAGAAGACCCCTTGCCCATCTGTTTGCGGGTGGGCATGATGCGCCGAGCATCGGCCCCGCACACGCTCAAAAATACGGGTATGCCCAAACGGCCCACATCCACACGGCGCGTTTTTGACAAAATATCAAGGCGCGACGAATCAAGCCGTTCACGCACGCGCGCAATGGTCTGCGCGGGGCTCATGGTTTTGTCGAGGTCGCGGGTATAGCCCTTGGGGCAGGTGGCAAGGGTTATGATGGGCAATTGCTCGTTCATGGCCGCTCCAGAATCAGAATACTGTACAGGCGGCGTTGTTCCTCGCCGTTTTCGTCCTGTGATTTTACGCCAATGCGGCCTTCGGTGATCTTAAAGGTCTTGGCCGCCATTTTGCCAAAATGGGGTTTGGCGCGGGCCACATCGGTGCAGAAAAATGCCTTGCCGCCGGGGGCCAGATGGCGATCCACAAACTTGACCAAGGGGCGGTGCAGGTCGTCGAGATAGAGAATTTCAGAGGCGGCGATAATGTCAAAGCCGCTGGCAAAGCGGGGGTCGCGCCCCGGCGCGGTCACGTCCACGTGGGTGACCTCAATCTGGTCGCCCAAGCCGTTGCGCAGCACGTTGGCTCTGGCAAAACGCAGGGCCTGTTCCACCACGTCGCTCAGCACCACACGGGCAAAGCCGTAACGCGCTGCCACAAGGCTGAGCGCGCCGCAGCCCGCGCCAAGTTCCAGCAGGCTTTTGCCCTGCGGTTCATACTTGCGCAGCAGGCGGCCAAGCACAAACGAGCCGGGCCACAGTTTTGCCCACAGGGGCAGGTCTTTGAGCGGATCGTGGATGGCTTTGCGTTGCAGCAGATTGTCCAGATGCGCGCTCATATTCTGTATGGAGAGCACCTCAAGGGGATTTTCGTCCACATGCAGCGGTTCGAAATCCACCTCAAAATCGGTGCGGATGCGTTCAAGCAGGCTTTCAAGTTCTGCGGCGTGCGCAGCAGAAAGTTGCGGCCCTGATTCCGGGGCAGATTGGGGCGGGCTTTGGAGATCAGACATGGATGTTCCTTGCAATGGGGAATACAAAGGCTTTGATAAGTTTGTTACTATACCCGCATTTAAGGTATATGGCAATCCTTATTGATTCGATATGATTTAAGCGCCCTTGCAGCCCGCGCGGGGGGCTCGACCCGGCAAGGGAAGTCTGGCATGCTTTGCAAGTCGGCTGGTGTGCCAGTGGCCCCGCCGCAAACACTGAGCGAGAGGATTATGAAGAATATTTTTCGTCTTGAAATGGTTGTGGCCGAAGAAGACGCAGACCGCGCCACCGGCTTGTTGACGTTGGGCGTGCCCTTTGGCTGGGAAGAAGAAACCCTGCCCACGGGCGAAACCCGCTTTCGCGTGCATTGCGAAAATCCCGAATTCATCAACAACCTGCAAAGCGACATGCAGGCCCGTATTCCCGCTGCGGAATACACGCTGACCACCCTTGAGGATCAGGACTGGCTGGCCGCGTGGCGGCAGTTTTTTACGCCAGTTCCCTGCGGCAACCGTTTTGTGGTGCTGCCCCCTTGGCTGGCCGACAGCACTGAATTTCCCGGTCGCGATAAAATTGTTATTGAGCCCAAAAGCGCCTTTGGCACGGGCCACCATGCCACTACGGCCCTGTGCCTGACCGTGCTGAGTGATCTTGTGGAATCGGGCCGCGTCAAGGCTGGCCAGCATTTTCTTGATCTTGGCACAGGCTCTGGCGTGCTGGGCATTGCCTGCTGCAAGAGCGGCCTCACTGGCGAAGGTTATGACATCGACATGCTGGCTGTTGAAAATGCCATTGAAAACCGTGGCATCAACAACATCGAGGGTTTTGAAGTTGGCCTTGGCAGCATAGACGCCCTTGAAGGCCGCACCTATGATCTTGTGCTGGCAAACATTTTGGCGCGTCCGCTCATCGACCTTTCGCAGCGCATTGTGTGGGCTTGCAAGCCCGGCGCGTGCCTTGTGCTTTCTGGTCTGCTTGAAATTCAGGCCGACAGCGTTGAAGAAGCCTATATGGCTCAGTGCCTGCCCAAGCCCCGCCGCGTTATCGACGGCGAGTGGTGCGCGCTGGTCTGGGAATAGGTACAGGCTTGACGGTTTTTGCCTTAGCTGCGGCGGCGCAGGCAGATGCCCTGCCTGCGTTGCCCGGCACGTTTATATACCTTGAGGGGCAAGGGGCTTCGGCCCTGCTGTTTGCAGTGCTGCTGGGTTTAGGCGCGGCCTTGCAAGCCTTGGGCGTTTGGCGCTCAGGCCCGCAGGGGTTGCGTTGCGCATTGCTTGGAGCCGCGCTGGTGGTTTGCGCAGGGCTTTATGACCGCGACCCCGTGCTTGTGGTGGGGCAGGTTGTGCTGGTTGCGGCCTTGTGGCCTGTTGCGGCAAAGAAATTTCAAAAATCCGGCCTTGTACGGCACAGCGGGGCCAGAAATTACAATAACGGTGTGCCTCAGGGGCGCTCGTTCCAAACGGGCAGAGGCGGCGGCGAGTAGTTGTCCATTTTTTTCAGCATTTCGCCAAGACGCACCGGGTGGCCATTGGGGCCGCGCTGCACAGGCCCGCACGACTGGGCCTCAAGAACCGCTGGAATATCAGCAGGGTCTGGATGCAGTACTTGGTCTGCCGAATGCAGATAGGGCATGGGATCAACGGCCTTGCCAGCGGCATCCTGCAAGCCAAAATGCAGGTGCGCGCCAGTGGTTCTGCCGGTGCAGCCTACAAGGCCCACTGGTTCACCCGCTTCAACGAGCTGACCTTTTTTTACTAGGGTTTTTGACATGTGCCCATAGCGGGCTGTCATGCCATCATCCTGCTTGATGTCCACAGAAATGCCCATGGCCCCGTTGTCACCAGCGCGAACCACCGTGCCGGGTTTGAAAGCCGTGACGGGCCAGCCCATTCGGGCACGAATATCAATGCCCGCGTGGTCGCGCATGATCAGGCCGCGTCTGCTGAGCCAGCCGGGCATGCGCCGGTTGCCAAAGGGTGAGGTGACAAGCTCGCGCAGGGGCGGCAAGGTTCGCTCGGCACTGGGGGCGCCTGTGTCATTTGCAGCAGGCGGGTTTTGCTGGTCGCTGGGCGTGGTTTGTGCCCCGGTGGTGTCGGTGCTGGCAGGGGCTTGCGGCCCTTCAGTTTGTGGGCTGTCTGGCTGGGGGGCTTCTTTTTGTGAGGCTTCCGGCTGTTGTTTTTCTTGCGGAGTGGTGCTTTCCTGCTGCGGTGCAGGGGCAGTTACCGCTGGGGCTTCTACCGCAGGGGCTTCAGCCGCAGGGGCTGCCGCCAGAGCGGGCATGCTGGCCGTGCTTGCGCAAAGGGCAAGCAGCGCAAGGCTGAAAAATACTTTTTGCACATTTTCTCCTGTGCTGCTGCGCTAGTGCGCCTTGGCAAACTACAAGCTGACAGCATACGACGCACTGTGAAAAAATCAAGCGGGTTGCACTGCGGGCAAAGCTGTGCGCCCCATACTTGGGAGGTCACAATGCCTTTACGAACCATCGTTCAGGACGTTACCGGCAAGCCGACAATCGACGGCGCTGGCGTGCGCCTTGTGCGCGTGCTGGGTTCGCCCACGGTCACGACCTTTGACCCCTTTCTTATGCTTGATGCCTTTGATTCTCTGAATCCAGATGACTACACCAAGGGCTTTCCCACCCATCCGCACCGGGGTATTGAAACCTTCACCTACCTCGTGAAAGGGGCCATTGAACACAAGGACAGCCTTGGCAACGAGGGTGTCATACGCGACGGCGACTGCCAGTGGATGACCGCTGGCGGCGGTATTCTGCACCAGGAAATGCCGCTGGCCTCGCCGCGCATGCTGGGTTTGCAGCTGTGGATCAACCTGCCCGCAAAGCACAAGATGGTTGACCCCAAGTACCGCGACATTACCGCGCCCATGGTTCCGCATGTGACAGAAGAGGGCGTATCTGTTGCCGTGGTGGCGGGCAGATACAAGGATGTGGCTGGCGCAGCGCAGGGCGACTATGTGGACGTGCGTTTTCTGGATGTGCGCCTTAAGCCCGGCGCACGCTGGCAGGTAGAGACAGACCCCGCGCACACGGTTTTTGCCTATGTGTATGACGGCGACTGCTGCCTGCTGGAGGGCCGCGAGCCCATATTGGCCCGCCATGCCTACCTGCTGGGCAATGGGTATGCCGTGGCCTTTGAAGGCGGCGACACAGAATGCCGCTTTGTGCTGGTATCTGGCGCTCCCTTGCGTGAGCCCGTGGCTTGGGGCGGCCCTATTGTTATGAATACGGATGAAGAACTCATGCAGGCCTATTTTGAAATTGAAGAGGGCAGATTTATTAAGCATTGGGTTCCACCGCGTAAGTAGCTTTTGCCGGACAGAAACGGCCAGCCTTGACACGCCCGCAAGTGGGTCTTATTGGAGACTGCTGCATCAGAAACAGGAGTCAATATCATGAGCAACTGTATTTCTGCATTGTTTTGCAAGGGCAAAGTGTATGCCCTGCTGTTGACCTGCACCCTTCTGGCAAGCCTTTTTGCGGTTTCAGGCGCTGTTGCCGCCGAGGCCAAGGTGCGCGTGCTTGCCACAACCTATCCTGTTTACCTCATAACCCGCGCTGTAACGCAAAATAGCCCCGATGTGCAGGTAGACCTGCTTATTCCCGCCCAAACCGGCTGCCCGCACGACTACGCCCTTACCCCCAAGGATATGCAAAAGCTCGCCAAGGCCAATATTGTGGTCATCAACGGCTTGGGGCTGGAGGCCTTTCTGGAAAAGCCGCTTGCCGCTGCTGGCAAAATTACGGTTATTGACAGCAGCAAAGGCGTGAACGCCATTGTTGAAGACCACGATGAAGACCAGCACGCCGCACACGGCGGCGCAGACAAAGCCCATAAGGAAGACCACGGCCATGCCGCAGCGGCAGGCCATGACCATGAACACGAACATGGGCACGACCACGGGCACGACCACGGCGGCGTGAATCCGCATGCCTTTGCAAGCCCCATGCAGGCAGCCATAATTGCCCGCAACATTGGACGTGGCCTTGCAGCGGCAGAACCCGTTGCCGCCAAAAACTGCCCGGAAGTTGCGGAAGCCTACGCCACAAGGCTTGAGGCCGTGGGCAAGCGCCTTGCCGCTGTGGGGGCCAATGCCGCCAACAAGAATGTGGTGGCCCTGCACGATGGCATGGCCTACCTTGTGCGCGATGCCGGTCTGAATCTTGTGGACGTGATTCAGGAAGACGAAGAAGCCCAGCCCTCGGCTGCGCGGCTGCTTGATCTTGTAAAAAAGATCAAAGAATCCAAGCCTGTTGTGCTCATTGGAGAGCCGCAGTATTCGGAAAAACCCGTGCGGGCGCTTTCTGCTGAAACGGGCGTTCCTGCTGTGCAGTTGGATTCGCTGGCTTCCGGCTTGTCCAACGTGCCGCTCGATCATTACGAAACTGTCATGACCAACAACTGCGCCATTCTTGAGAAATACTTTGCCAAATAATATTCTGCCTGCCCCCTCGGTCTGCTTTGAGAATGTATGCCTCAGCCGGGGGGGCAATCTTATTCTTGATGGTATCTGCGCCACTGCGCCAGCGGGCGGCAGCACGGTTATTGTTGGCCCCAACGGGGCTGGCAAAACCACCTTGCTGCTGTGCCTTATCGGTGAGTTGCCGTTTACGGGGCGCATTGAATTTGCGGGCGAGGCGCGGCCACCGCGTGTGGCCTACGTGCCCCAGCATTTGAGCATGGATCGCAGCCTGCCCTTGCGCGTGAGCGAATTTATGGCCCTGAGCTGCCAGCGCCAGCCCCTGTGGATGGGTTTGCGGCCTTTTGCGCGTGATGAGGGGCAGCGGCTGCTGGAGATGGTCAAGGCAGAGCATCTGGAGCAGAGCCGCATGGGCGACCTTTCTGGCGGCGAGCTTCGGCGGGTGCTGCTGGCTGCCGCCCTTGGCCGCAACCCAGAGCTTCTGGTGCTGGATGAACCCGCTGCGGGTGTTGACGTGCGCGGAGAGCGGCTGTTTTGGGAACTGCTGGACCAAGCCCGCCGTGAACGGGGGTTTACGCAGATTATGGTCAGCCACAATCTGCCCCTAGTGGCGCACTATGCCACCCATGTTATCTGCCTTAATAAAACAGTGTGCGCCATGGGCGCGCCCCGCGTCACACTGGTTTCGTCCACACTCATGGAGCTTTTTGGCGTGCCTATCCATCTGTACCCCGACCAGTGCGACCCCGAAGACCCCGGCTGCCCGCAGTGCGGCGTGGTGAGCGAGGCTGAGGGGCTGCTGCCCAATTACGCTTCCATTGAACGGCGCGAGGCCGCCCGCGAAGCCGCCCGGCATGCAGCTCAACAGGTAGATCAACGGGTCGCCCGCCAAGCTGGCAACCAGCATGGGCGCAGTGACAGTGCCACACCCGATCAGGGAGGCTACCGTGCCTGATCTCGCACCCATATATGCCCTTATCTCCCTGATTCCGCTCGATTGTCTGCAAATGCGTTTTATGCAGCAAGCCCTGTTGGGGGTGCTGCTGCTGGCTCCCATGGCCTCGGTGCTGGGGGTTGAGGTAATCAACTTTCGCATGGCCTTTTTTTCAGACGCCATCGGGCACTCGGCCTTTGCCGGTGTGGCCCTTGGCCTCATTCTGGCCGTGCCGCCACGCCTTGCCATGCCCCTGTTTGGCGTACTGGTTGGGCTGGCCATTATGGCCGTGCGGCGCAAAAGCGATCTTTCGTCCGATACTGTGATAGGCATTGTTTTTTCTGCCGTGGTGGCCTTTGGCCTTGCGGTGGTAAGCCGTGCAGAGGGCGTGGGCAGGGATATGCAGCGCTTTTTGTACGGTGATATTCTTACCATCACCGATGGCGAAATCGGTTTTTTGGCCCTGCTGTTTGTTGCCCTGCTAATTTTTCAGGTGTTTGGCTATAATCGGCTTATGTACATTGCCCTCAACTTCGTAATGGCGCGGGTGCACGGCGTGCGCGTGGCCCTGTGGCAGTATGCTTTTGCGGCACTGCTGGCCTTGGTGGTGATGTTTTCTGTCTGGGCGGTAGGCGTGCTGCTGGTTACAGCCATGCTGATTGTGCCAGCGGCCACTGCCCGCAACCTTGCCAGCTCTGCGGGCGGCATGTTTTGGTGGGCGCTGCTGGTGGGTACTTCGTCTGCCTTTGTGGGGCTTGTGCTTTCGGCTCAGGAATGGCTGGCCACGGCCAGCGGGGCCACCATTATTCTTGTGGCCTGCTGCTGGTTTACCCTGAGCCTGCTGGTTGTGCAGACTCGTGAGCACAGGCGCGGCTAGAGCATACGCTGACAACTGCCGCTACCAAGGCAGCGATGAAATAAAAAAACCGCCTTCCCCGTTTTTCGGGGGGAGGTTCACTTCCACTGCGGTGATTTTAGATATTGCTCGTAGCGTTCGCGCCAAAGGGACTCACTCATGCTTGCGGTTTCGGTATTAAATTGAAAAATATTGATCCGCATTTACAACGCAGCGTGTCATTTGTTTTGCCATCGTATGTGAGATAAAGCATCGAGTTGCAGTTGTCGCAAAAGAACTGTGTATATAATTCTTGGAAGACTTTTGCTACTGGTCTGAAATCATTTACAGAAAGTGTTGCCCACTCGTTATAGTGGACATTCGCATTTAGCTGCCATTGATCGCAAAATGAAGCATCTCTTTTTGTTTTGAGCATGTCCGAAAATGCATTTATTGCAGCCAGTTCTGCTGTCTTATTCCAAGTCGTTGCGGACGTTTTTGCTTTTTTTAGTGAGTTAACAAGTGCGCTCACTGCTTGCGGCAACAAATCTCCCAAACAGTATTTAGCATCCCCGCGGAATGTGACTGATGCACGCAAGGAGGAACATACCTCTCCTGCGAAGTATTCGAGGTAGCGCCTGAGTGTCGCCGCGGCCAGTGGTACATCACCTTGGCTAAGCTTGTCTTCAATCTCGCTCCAAACGTTATCTTTCTCCCATACCTTTGGGCCAGTCTCGAGGCTCCAAACTCTAAATTCTGCCCTTCGGTCATCAGTAATGAAGGCTGCTGACTTCATGTGCTCTAGCCATATTTTGTCGTGAGTTGTTAAAATGAACTGGGTAGTTGGGAACTCTGTATTAAGCAGGTCGCAAAATTTTTTACGGTGGCCGCTATCGATAGATGTTAATATGTCGTCAAATACGGCAAGACCGAATTGAGAGCTATGCAGATGCTTCATTAGTGCGAGATATAAGCAAATGCCCATGCCGTCTTGGTGTCCCTCGCTGTGATATGCGCACGGGGGAAATTGTCCCCGTCCAAAAAAATCGACAGCTAGGTCAAGCTTACCCGCAGTTTGCAAAAACTTGGCTGTAAACTTTTGCTCATCTTCGCTGTTAATGAATTTATAAAATTCAGAAAAGGTCTTTGAAATAGTGTCGTAAATGCCAGTTAATTCACTCGTAATGATTTTTGCATATGTTTCATATGCAGCATTGCATATTGCTAATTCTTTAGTAAAATGGACGGCTTTTTCATAGTCATCAAGGTAATTATCCCATAGAACTTGGGATCGAGTCAGGAGTGCTCTGGCAGCATCTAGCTTGCTTGGTTCTGGTATTGCAGAGCGGATGTCGGTTATGCTTTTGATAAATTTTTCTGGGAGCTGAATATTGCACAGCGCAGTAAGTGCGGCTTGTGTGTCCTTCAGAGGAAGTAGCTTGTCGATCTGATGTGAGTATCCAACGAGAGCGGCGCGAAGGTTAAGTAGGTCGCGAATATTGGGATGGTTTGGTATGAGCTTTGAACTCGCACTGAGTTCATCAATGCTAGAAATTGCCAGTAAAATTATTTTTTTAACGGGTTCAATGTCTGCTTCAAGTTTGTTGCGTTTTTTCTTTGCTACTTCAGCTTTTTGTAATTTGAGAGAAAGTTTTGCGATGAAAGTTTTGTGGTCAAATGGGGTGTCGCATACAGGGCAAGATTGGTCGTCATACAAAGCCAAGGCCATATTTATTAGTTGTTCGCGCTCTAGCTCAATGTACCCATCAGACAGCAATTCTTCGATTGTGGATAATAATTTATTACAGTAGTCCGTAAACTTGCTATCGCTGATTCTGCCAAAAATGTTATTAAAATTAGTTAGCTCGGATAGTGCTTGTTCTTTTGAAATACGGTGCGGTTTATATTCAACATTTTTCATTTCTTCAGGAAAGATACTTTGTTTTTTATGCTGGATAATTATAAGTTCTGGAAGTCCAAGAATGGCTCTGTTGGCATTTACGATGGATAGTGCTTTGGGGAAATTGTTTTGTTCAACTTCTATTGCTGCATAAAATTTGTCGGACGAAGTTTTTACAGCTGCAGCCTGTCGATCAGAATCTTTTTTGCAGTCATTAAAAATCTTCTTAAAAATTCCGCGCAATACTTCAAGCTGATCAAGGCGCAAAAGAGCTTGAACTGCCTTTGCTCGATCCCCCGGTGTGGCTATTATGTATTTGATCAATTCTCGCCGTGAGAGAACAATTTCTGGGTGGACCTTAACGGCATCAAATGCTGCGGTAATTTCTGGATCGTTATTGGGTATGATTGTGGGGGTCGCTGGCGTTTTAACAGAACGTATGATTTGGGCGTTTTTGAGGCCTCTCGGTGAATGCACATTGATATCCAAAGTGACAAGGGCTTGCTCAGGTGAATTTTTTTATCGACATGAGGGCCATGGTCAATTGTATTTATGCCCCCTGTGCCAGGTCCTGACATCCGGGATAAGTTCCCGGTCAAAGCAAATTCTATTGCGTCGACGACCCCACTCTTTCCTGTTCCGTTAGGGCCATATACAGCGTAATTCTTTCCCTGTATATCTAATGTCAAATCGCGAATGCCGCGAAATTCTTGAATTCTAATTTGCTTGATGGTGATCATGACTCCTCCGAAAACAGTGCTGTTTTGATCGAGCCCTCGGAAATGATACGATCTTCAAGTATAGTCTTGTGGAGTCGCTGTGCGATGTTGTCGAGCTCCTTTTGCGTTGATAGCTCAGCAACAAATTTTTCCAGTATTTGGTCTGTTAATGAAACCGCTTGTGCATTCTGTTCTGCGGGTGGGGTTGGGCTATCTGGACTCACGGCATCCTCCCAATTCTGTGCTGACAAATTGGCAGATTACAATTTAGGATTCCACTTCCTATCTTATATCTATCTGAGACTTAACGCCATAGGTTGCTTATAGTGAAATTGGACTGCTTGTGATCATAAACGCAAAAAAGCCGGAGTGCTCCGGCTTTTTCCATCTTCTCAACCTGACTGAAATTTTATCTGGGCGCTGTGCGCATCGCGCGCGAGGCAGTTGGCTATCCACACCTTGATGAGCGCCTGACGGCTCACGCCAAGGTGGCGTGCCTCTGTGTCCTGTGCTTCTACCATCCAAGTGGGAAAGTCCACATTTACCCGCTGCGTCTGCTTATTGGGCCTGCGGGCCGCTGCCCAGTCCACATACTCGGAAACGTCTTCACCCGCTTCAAAGCGGCGGTCAAATTCCTCGGCAGAAAGCTGCTGTTCATGATTCATAGTGCCCCACCTTTTCTTTGCGGGAGCGTATTCAAATACAAAAACCGCCTTCCCCGTATTTCGGGGAAGGCGGTTTGGCTTTTGAGGGGCAGGTTTTCTAGGCCAGCTTTTTCACTGCTTCGAGGGCGGCGGCGTAATCGGGTTCGTGGGTCACTTCGGTCACCAGCTGGCTGTAGGCCAGTGTGCCATCGGGGTCAACCACAAAGATGCTGCGGGCCAGCAGATCCAGTTCCTTGATCAGAATGCCGTAGGCTTTGGCAAAGGAAGCTGCGCGGTAGTCGGAAAGGGTTTCAACAGCGGTTACGCCAGCAGCGCCGCACCAGCGGGCTTGGGCAAAGGGCAGGTCGCGGCTTACGGCCACAATGCGCACCTTGTCTGATTGGGCGGCGGCTTCGGTATTGAAGCGGCGCACTTCCATGTCGCACACGGGGGTATCAAGCGAGGGCACGCACACCAGCACCAGCACCTTGCCCGCGTAGTCTTTCAGGCTGCGGGGGCTCATATCGTTGGCAGTCAGCGTAAAATCAGGAGCCTTGCCGCCAACGGTAGGCTGAGAGCCTTCAAGATGCATGACATTGCCTTTGAACGTAACTGTATCCATAGGAAACTCCTTATTGTTTCAGGGTTCTTGGATTCTGTGTCATCAAGGCTTTATTGTCAATGATTATTATTAGCGAAAATTCGCAGGTACGATTTCGCCAATACTTTTTTATTGTACCTTTGGGGCACATTCTTCGCAAGGGCGGCATATGGGCAGAACGTGCGCGGATAAAATCGGCGTTTCTTCCATTGCCATATGCGCGGCAGTGCCTATATTTAAACAAGAATGTGTCTACAGCAGGAGCAATTGATGAGCACTTTGACACCACGCGGCATAGTTGCCGAGCTTGATAAATTTGTTGTGGGACAGGAACAGGCCAAACGCATGGTGGCGGTGGCAGTGCGCAACCGCTGGCGGCGGCAGCACCTTGCCCCCGAACTGCGCGACGAGGTTTCGCCCAAAAATATCATTATGATGGGCCCCACCGGCGTGGGTAAGACTGAAATTGCCCGCCGTCTGGCAAAGCTTTCGGGCGCGCCCTTTGTAAAGGTTGAGGCCACCAAGTTTACCGAGGTGGGCTATGTGGGCCGCGATGTGGAATCCATGGTGCGCGACCTCATGGAAATTGGCATCAACCTTGTGCGCGATGAGGAAAACGCCCGCGTGCGCAAGGCCGCCGAAGCTGCGGCAGAATCGCGCCTTATGGATTTGCTGCTGCCCAGCTCTTTTGGATCGGAGGAGCGGGCCTCTACGCGCGAAAAGCTGTTGCAGCAGTTTCGTCTGGGATTTTTGGACGACCGCGAAGTAGAAGTGGAAGTGACAGAGCAGGGCGGCGGCAGCGTTGACCTTTTTGCCATTCCCGGCATGGAGCAGATGGGCGGGCAGGTCAAGGACATGTTCAGCAAGGCCTTTCCTCCAAAGCACAGCCGCCGCAAAATGAAGGTGCGCAACGCCTTTACCGTGCTTGTGCAGGAAGAATCGGGCCGCCTTGTGGATCAGGAAGCCTTGGTGGACAAGGCCCGCGAGCGTGTGGAGCAAACAGGCATCATCTTTATTGACGAAATAGACAAGATCGCCAGTTCTTCGCAAAACCGCACCTCAGACATTTCGCGCGAGGGCGTGCAGCGCGACCTGCTGCCCATTGTGGAAGGCAGCTCGGTCAACACCAAGTACGGCATGATCCGCACAGACCATATTCTGTTTATCGCGGCGGGCGCCTTCCATTTCAGCAAGCCCTCAGACATGATTCCCGAATTGCAGGGGCGTTTTCCCCTGCGGGTGGAGTTGCAGCCCTTGGGTAAGGAAGAGTTTTTGCGCATTCTTCAAGAGCCGGATAATGCCCTGACCAAGCAGTACGAAGCCCTGCTGGGAACAGAGCAGATTCGCCTGAGCTTTACCGACGACGGGCTGGAAGAAATTGCGGCCTTTGCCGAAGACACCAATACCCGCACGGAAAATATCGGTGCGCGGCGGCTCTATACCATTATGGAAAAAATTCTGGCCGACATATCATTTGACGCGCCAGAAATGCCCGGTGCGCAAATAGTGGTAAACAAGGCCTATGTGGAAGAGCACTTGCAGGATGTGCGCGACGATCAGGACTTGAGCCAGTATATTCTGTAACCTGCCGGGCTTGGCCCTGTGAGCGTGCCTGTGTCGCCCGTGTGCAATGCCGTGGGCCGCATTGGCCCCAGCCCAATATCAGCGGCGCTGGTGCTGTTGATTGGGTTAGGTCGCTTACGGCAATGCAGATGGCAACAGGCCAGATTATAAAACTAAAGCCGACCCCGCGATGTGCAGGGTCGGCTTTATAATTGG
>CAYPRZ010000050.1:0-15822 GCA_964413315.1 uncultured Desulfovibrio sp.
GCGCTCAGCCCTGCTTTACGCGGCTCTACACCAAATGGGCTCTACACCAAAAACCGGGGCAAGCCCCTTCAACGGGCAGTTATCCAGCTCTGCACCCATTCATACGCCATTCAACAAATGGCTGCTGCGCTATCGACAAAAGGATTCCCTTCAGATAAATTATTACGCAGTTTTCGGTAACTGCGTGTTGCGCTAAGCCTATTACCTGCAAGGGCCCCTGTGAGTATTTTAAAAATTTGTCATGCGCTGCCCGTCTGTAAAGGCGGGGGGGCATGAATGCAGCTGTGCCTCCAGGTTGGAGGCCCTCTTTTACAGCGAAGCAACGCCGCTCCATAGGTTCCGGCGCTTGGGCCTGTGGCCGCAAGCGGTGGAGCTTATTTCGAGTTTCTTCTACTTCTACTTTTACTTCTTCTCCTACTTCTACGTCGTCGTCTCCTTCTTCTCCTTTCTTCCCTGAGATTCGGTCGCTATTTTTCTTCCCCACGGTATTGTGGGGCCGTACTCTGATTTGCCTTTGGGGGCAGCTTACTGCCTTGTTTTGTGCCTGTTTTTCCAAGTCAGGTTTGCCAGCCCTGCGGCCCGCACGTCATCGTAATATTATCGTCATAACTCGCTTGTTTTATTGGTTTACGTCCCGTCTTGCAGCTCTGCGCTGTGCGGCGGGCTTTTGTTTTGCGTCCATTACCCAGCGGTCAGGCATCGCAGGAGCAGTTGAATGTATGTAGCTGGAATTGATGTTGGTTCTGTGGCCGCAAAGGCCGTAGTGCTAGAGGTACAGCCCCATCTGGCGCAAGACGGGCCGCGCGTAGCAGGGCGTGCCGTGCTGCCCACCGGCTGGAACACCGCCGAGGCGGGCGAGCTGGCGCTGGAAAAAGCCTGTGCGCAGGCGGCAATAGAGCGCCCGGAGCTGCAACGGGTAACGGCCACGGGCTATGGCCGCATTGCCCTGCCATTTGCCGACAAGGCCGTTACAGAAATCAGTTGTCACGCACGCGGCGCGGCGCATCTTTTTGCCCAAGCCGGGCTTGTGCTTGATATTGGCGGGCAGGACAGCAAGGTCATTAGCCTTGAAATGCCGCGCGAGGGTGCCACAACCAATCCCGGCGCGATCAATCCCGGCGCGTCCAGGCCCGGCGCTGTGCGCGATTTTTTGATGAACGACAAATGCGCCGCTGGCACAGGCCGGTTTTTGCAGGTGCTCTCTGGCATTTTGAATATGCCGCTGGACGAACTGGGCCGAGCGGCATCCACGGGTAATCCCGTGGCCATTTCAAGCATGTGCGCCGTATTTGCCGAAACGGAAATTGTTGGGTTGCTGGCTCGCAGCACGCCGCCGCAAGACATTGCCGCCGGGGTGTTTCGCTCCATTGCCCGCAGAATGTGCGCCCTTGCGCGCCGCATACCCATGCAGGGGCAGTGCGTATTTACTGGCGGTCTGGCTACCAGCCCTGCCTTTGCCGCCATTTTGTCAGACGAACTGGGCATGACTGTCAACGTGCCAGACGATCCCCAAACTGTGGGGGCGCTGGGCGCGGCCCTGATTGCCGCCGACTGGTGTGAAAAAAGCAGCCGCGCAGCTGCTGCATCCGTATAACCTCTTCAACTAAAAGCCAAAACAACAGGAAGGAATCCATGAAGTGTGCCAGCTTTGACCGAATTGTTACCGTTTTTGAAAAAAATGCTCTGGCCGTGCAAGAGGCTAAAAATGAGGGCAAAAAAGTGGTAGGGCAGTACTGTTTGTACAGCCCTTCTGAAATAGCGGTGGCCGCCGGGGCCATTCCTGTTTCGCTGTGCGGCACTCGTAACGACTCTATTCCTGCGGCAGAAGAACAACTGCCCCGTGCCCTTTGCCCGCTGATCAAGAGCAGCTTTGGCTTTGCCCTCAAGGATAGCTGTCCCTACCTCAGCGCTGCCGATGTGGTGGTGGCCGACACCACCTGCGACGGCAAAAAAAAGATGTACGAGCTGCTCTCTGCCTACAAGCCTGTATTTTTGCTGCAACTGCCGCAAGTGCAGAACGACGACGCCCTTGCCTACTGGCGGCACCAGTTTGAGCTGCTCATCGCCTATCTTGAAAAAGAATTTAACGTATCCATTACGGAAGAAAAGCTGCGCGACGCCATCAAGCTGATGAACCGCGAGCGCATGGCACTCAAGGCCGTGATGGATTTGGCCAAGCGCAAGCCCTCGCCCATCACTGGTATGGAGCTGCTTGAAATCGGCTTCAAAACGTCTTTCTTCCCCGACAAGGAAAAAGGCATAGCCATGATGCTGGAGTTGGCCGATGAGCTGGGCAAAATGGCCGATGCGGGACAGACAGGCGTTGCAGCAACCGCCCCGCGCATTCTGCTTACGGGTGTGCCCGTGGGCATGGGTTCGCACAAGGTTGTGCGCCTGATCGAAGAATGCGGCGGCAGCGTGGTGTGCCTCGACAACTGCTCTGGCTACAAAAAAACCCGCGTGATGATGGACGAGCAGGGCGACCCCCTCACCGAAATGGCCCGCCGTTATCTGGATGTGCCCTGTGCCGTCATGTCGCCCAACCCGCGCCGTTACGAGGCCATCAAGGAACTGGCGGCAGATTTCTCTGTCGATGCCGTGGTGGATCTTACTTGGCAGGGCTGCCAGACCTATGCGGTGGAGTCGTCCTCACTGAAAAAATTTGTGCAGGATTCTTTGCAGCTGCCCTTTATGCAGATTGAAACAGACTACTCTGAAACAGACACCGAGCAGCTCAAGGTGCGCGTAGAGGCCTTTATCGAAATGCTGTAAGGGCTGAGCAGGAGCGCGTACTGCGCCACGCAAGGCATGCAAGTATGGCGGTCAGGCTTTCCTGTAATCAGGAGCCTGGCCGCCTGCTGTCAGTTGCCGAGATTAGGCGAATCTGTGGAGCGGCGACCAAATTTCTGCTTGTACATGTCGGCATCTGCCCGCGAGATGGTGTCCTTGATACAGGCATCTGTGTTTTTGTCAAAGGTTGCAATGCCGCACGAAAACGACAGGCTAAAATTCCCACTGGCAATATTCTGGGCCTCTGCACGCAGGTCACGCATGGTTTTTTCTACAGTTTCAAGTGACTGGCCGTGCAGCAGGGTGACAAATTCGTCGCCGCCAATGCGGTATGTTTCAGCGTTTTCTTTGAACTTTTCCAGCAGCAGCTGCGCTAAAGACCGAATGAACAGGTCGCCCGTGGCATGCCCTATTTCGTCATTGATAGCCTTGAGCTTGTTGATGTCACAGGCAAGTACCGTCAGTTCGGTGTCTGGGGCAGTTTCGCACAGGGTGTGCACGGCAAGTTCAAAGGCGTTGCGATTCAGAGTGCCGGTGAGCAGGTCGGTGTAGGCAAGCCACCTGTAAACGAGGCAGTACCCATGATTTGCCCCGAATTGCCATCTATAAAGAGTCGCGGTGCGCACCAAAACCAGTCTGCACCTCGTGCATGCGCGTCAAGGGCTGCCTGTAACACAACAGGAGGAAGCAGGTAATCTGCACAGTTAAGCTGGCTGTGCGCCATGCTGCCTTCAATGAGTGAGCGAACATCCTTAAAAGACAGTAGCTGTATTTCTGATTTTATCATTGCGGCTTTTCTATTTCTCCGTGGGCAGTAGCACCATGTTAAAAAAGATATATTAGTAACGTTGTGATGTATTACCAAGTTATTTGCCCAGCATGGAAGAAAGCAACATATCCTGTTGGTTCTTGCAAGAGCAAGAGCTGCTGCATCAACTCTGTAAGGGGGGGGCGGGACGGTTGTTGTCAAATCCTGTGACTGTAATCCGCAGGGCTGTGCTAGGCACGAAAGTAAGCCTGCGGCAGTAGCTGACAGCCATGCCCCAAGCTGCTATAAATTATTGCAAGAAAAAACTATGCGTAACCATCTGACACGACAACAACTGGAAAGCCTCACTCTGTGCTGGGAACAGTGGGAGGCCGAGGCCACAACCCGCACACAAAAAACCCTGCGGGCTCGCTTGCACTTGATCTTTTTGCTGATGCGCTACGGCGGTCTGCGGCTGGGTGAAGTGCTGGCTCTTGAGCCGTGCTCGTGCATTGATACGGTCACCGGCATGCTGCGCGTTTCTGGGTCAAACGCGCGCGAAATTTTGTTGCCAGTCAGCGCCATGCGCAATATTCGCCGCATTCTTGGTTTGCCACAGGCGGCAGAGCCCGATTTTTTGCAGTTTGACCAAAGCTTTTTGCGCAAAAAATTTTATGCCGTGGGCAGCATAATGGGGCTGTCTTCCGCCTCAGTGGGGCCGCGTGCCATACGTTATTCGCGCGGGCTTGAGCTGCTTGAGCTGCACGTGCCCATGCCCTTGGTGCTCAAGTTTTTGGGGCAGCAGGACGCGGATCAGCTGCTTGCGTTTTTGAACTTTTCAGACGGCGCGGCGCGCAAGCTGCTTACCGATCAGGCTCAATCAAAGGACAGCGCAGGGGCTGCGTGCCATGGCGGCGAGGCCGATGACGGAACCAATCTTTTTTGGGGCATTGTTACCAGCATCTATACCGGCATGCGCAAGGTGTATGTGGAGATAACCACGTTTTCAGATTTCAGGCTGGCGGCAGCGTGCACGCCAGAAGAAGCCGCCCTGCTTGAAGTGCATGAAAATCAGGTGCTGAGTGTGCGGGTTGACCCCGAACGCATCGTACTGAGCCCCGAAAAGTCATCCCTAAGCCTTGCCAACTGTGTCAAGGGCGTGGTGGAAAGCCTGCACTCAGACATGGTGGAAACATTTGTCTGCGTTGGTTTGCCAGACGGCACAACCCTGCGGGCCACGGTGGACACCTGCACGCTGTCCAACACGCATCTGCGTGATGGCAAAAAAGTTTATGCCCATTTTGCATCCAGCGCTGTTCGGCTGGTGGCCGACTAGGCTCCAACAACATTACTGCTGACCGTCTAAAACTCTTTGTTGCTCCCCAGTTTTGCGCCTCCTTTTGCAGCCTTTTATGTCCCGCTTTTTCATGATAGCGTGATTATTATCTCGCTGAATAAAGTTGGTTCACTGCGGTTACCTTTTGCAAAAGGAGTCTGATCCATGTTTCGTATTCCCCGTTTTTTACTTATGGCCTGCGCTGCGGGCTCCATGGCATTGGCCGCGCCCGCGCTGGCTGCCGATACCCTTATGATGGCCACCACCACCAGCACGCAGGATTCCGGCCTGCTTGAATACCTTGAACCCGCGTTCAAACAAGAAACCGGCATTGAACTCAAGTGGGTGGCTGTGGGAACCGGCAAAGCCCTTGAAATTGCCAAAAACTGTGATGCCGATGTGCTTTTGGTGCATGCGCCCTCAGCCGAGCTTGATTTTGTAAAGGCCGGGCACGGCATAGACCGCCGTCAGGTCATGTACAATGATTTTGTGATTGTGGGCCCGGTGGCCGACCCCGCTGGTGTGAAAGGAAAGGCTACAGCCGAGGCGCTCAAGCGCATTCTTGACACCAAGGCTGGCTTTGTGAGCCGTGGCGACCAGTCGGGCACGCACAAGGCCGAGCAAAAGCTTTGGCAGCAAAGCAACATTGTGCCCGACAAAGACCCCAAGTATTTTTCTGCCGGGCAGGGCATGATTTCTACCCTGAACATGGCGGCTGAAAAGCAGGCCTATGCCCTCACAGACCGTGGAACGTGGATCACCTTTGCCGATAAGATGGGCGACAAAAACCCGCTGGCTATCGTGGTTGAGGGCGACAAGGCCCTGTTTAACCAGTACAGCGTCATAACGGTCAACCCCGCCCAGTGCCCCAAGGTCAATACCGCTTTGGCCAAAAAGTTTGAAGATTGGTGGGTTGCGCCCGCCACCCAGCAAAAGATTGCCGGGTACATGCTTAAGGGCAAGCAGCTCTTCTTCCCCAACGCTGGCAAATAATATCTCTGCCGCACAGTGCTGGCATAGTCAGTGCTGTGCGGCATTTTTTATCTTTTATGGGCAGTAGTTATGGATTATCTCATCAACGGCTTCGCTAACGCCCTGTATCTGCTCACGCATATGGATGCGGCTACGCTTTCGGCCATTTACGCAACCGTTGCCTCCACCTGCTACGCCATGGCCGCAGCCCTGCTGCTGGGCGTGCCGTTGGGTTTTTTGCTTGGGCATTGTTCCTTTCCCGGTAAGCGGGGGCTCCGGCTTATTTCAGATACCTTGCTGGCTTTTCCCACGGTGCTGATCGGTCTGCTGGTCTATGCCTTTATTACCGCGCGCGGCCCCCTTGGCGAATACGGTCTGCTGTTTACCTTGCCGGGCATGGCCATTGGTCAGGCGGTACTGGCTCTGCCCATTGTGGTTTCGTGGACAGCTCAGGCGCTGGAAGACCTAGACCCCCGTTGCCGCGAAACCCTGCTCACCCTTGGCGCAAATACCAGACAGCTTGCCCTCTATTCATTGTGGGAATGCCGTTACGCGGTGGGCATGGTGTGCGTTACGGCCTTTGGACGTGTTATTACAGAGGTGGGCGTGGCCATGATGCTAGGGGGAAACATCCGTTACGCCACCCGCACAATGACTACGGCCATTGCCCTTGAAACGAGCAAAGGGGATTTTGCCCAAGGCATTGCCCTTGGGCTTGTGCTCTTGCTCATGGCCTTTGTGGTCAATCTGGCTTTGGCCTTTTTTCGGCGCAGGGGGCGGGCATGAGCATTGCCCTGTACGAAGCGCACAATCTTGTGCAGCGCTACAACGGGCGCGAGGCTCTCAACGTGCCGCACCTTGCCATAGAGCAGGGCGAAACCGTATTTTTAACCGGCCCCAACGGTTGTGGCAAATCAACCCTGCTGCGCCTGCTGGCCTTTTTGGAGCGCCCCGCCGCAGGGGTGCTGCGCTTTGCCGGGGCGGCAGAAGGGCGCAAGGAGGCAACCCTGCTGTTGCAAGACCCCTACCTGCTGCACATGAGTGTTTTCAATAACGTGCTGCTTGGGCTGAAGTTTCGCCACCAGCGTGTAGGCCATGCGTCCGATCATGTGTTGGGCTTGCGGCAGATATTTGAAAGCTGCATGAAGGCCGCAGGGTTTGACGATCCGTGGAAATTTGCAGACCGTGGCCCGCGTGAGCTTTCTGGCGGCGAACGCCAGCGGGTTGCTCTGGCAGCGCGCCTTGCGCTGCGGCCAAGGGTGCTGCTGCTCGATGAGCCAACGGCCAATGTGGATGCGGCCAGCGCCCGCGCATTAGCCGTAGCCATTCAAACCTGCAAGGCAAACGGCATAACCGTTGTTTGCGCCACCCACGATCCCGCCCTGCTGCGTGCCATTGATGCCCACGAGATCAGGCTTGGAACCGCGTGGGACATGGGCGGCGCTGTTTGATCTCTATGGCCTGATTATTCTCCAGTCTGATTTCTCTCCACAGTTACGTGCTGTAAGCCGCCCCACAGGCGGCTATTTGCTGTTATCGAATATAAGTCTAGATATTTAAGGGTATTATCAAAAAAATACCTTTTTTACCTTTGATTTTATGGCCTGTGGAGAAAAAGCGCGTCATTTTTTTTAGGTACTTGCACTTTTTTTTTTCACAATGGTATCAAACGATAAACACAAACAGGCGTAAAAGTGCCTTGTTTAAGGAGGCTCCATGTTCCGTTTTTTGCGCGTCAATATGGCAACCAAGACCTGTGTTTTTGAAGAAATCCCACAGGAATACGCTGGCCTTGGCGGCCGTGCGTTGACCTCTACCATTGTAGCCCGTGAAGTTCCGCCCACCTGCACACCCATCGGCCCGCACAACAAGCTTGTGTTTGCTCCCGGTTTGCTGGGCGCTACCAACAGCCCCAACGCCAACCGTATTTCTGTGGGCTGTAAAAGCCCGCTGACAGAAGGTATTAAGGAATCCAACGCTGGCGGTCAGCCCGGCGGCCATTTGGCCCGTCTGGGCATTCTGGCTGTTATTGTGGAAGACATGGCCAAGGAAGGCGAATGGTGGCAGCTTGAAGTGAGCAAAGACCACGCCAAGTTGATACCCGCCGAAGTGGCCGGGATGAACAACTTTGAGGCTGTTGCCAAACTGGTGGAAAAGTACGGCAAGGATTGCAGCTACATCACTATTGGCCGTGGCGGCGAGTACAAGCTTACCGCTGCCTCCATTGCCTGCACCGACCGTGAGCTGCGCCCCATGCGCCATGCCGGTCGTGGCGGCGTGGGTGCTGTTATGGGTTCCAAGGGCCTTAAGGCCATTATTGTGAATCCCGAAGGCGGCAAGAGCCAGCCCCTTGCTGACGAAAAGGCTTTTCGCGAGGCTTCCAAGCGTTTTGCCACGGCTCTTTCAGAGCACCCCATCACCAGCAAGGGCCTTGCCGAATACGGCACTGCCGTGCTCGTCAACATTCTGCACGAAGCGGGCGGTCTGCCCACTGCCAACTTTACTGTTGGCCAGTTTGACAAGCACGAGGCTGTTTCGGGCGAACTTTTGAACCAGCTCACCAAGGAACGCGGCGGCGAGGGCAAGGTTGCCCACGGCTGCATGAGCGGCTGCATGATCCGTTGCAGCGGCATTTTGCCCGACAAAAAGGGCAAGTTCCAGAGCAAGTGGCCTGAATATGAGACTCTGTGGTGCTTTGGCCCCCACTCTGGCATTGGCGATCTTGATGCCATCTCAAAGTACGACTACATGTGCGACGACATTGGCGTGGACACCATTGATGTGGGCGTTGCCGTGGGCGTTGCCATGGCTGGCGGTGCCATTCCTTATGGCGATACCAAGGCCGTGCTTGATGCCATGAACGGCATCAGCGAGGGCTCCCCTCTGGGCCGCATTATCGGTTGCGGCGCGGCCACCACTGGCCGGGTGTTTGGCGTGCGGCGTGTGCCTGCGGTCAAGGGCCAGAGCCTGCCCGCATACGACCCGCGTGCAGTCAAGGGGCAGGGCGTTACCTATGCCACCTCGCCCATGGGTGCCGACCATACGGCTGGCTACGCTGTTACGGCCAACATCCTCAACTGCGGCGGTTCGGTTGACCCGCTCAAGAAGGAAGGCCAGATCGAGCTTTCGCGCAATTTGCAGGTGGCTACGGCCTCTGTGGATTCCGTGGGCCTGTGCCTGTTCACGGCCTTTGCCATCCTTGATGTGCCGGACGCCCTGCCCGCCATAGTGGACATGCTTAACGCCAAGTTTGGCTGGCAGCTCACTGGTGACGACGTTGTGTCCCTTGGTCAGCGTATTCTGTCTACAGAAATCGACTTCAACCGTCGCGCGGGTATTACTCAGGCTGCGGACGTGCTGCCCGATTTCTTTACCGACGAAAAGCTGCCCCCGCACAACACCACCTTTGACATCACCCACGAAGAACTCAATACGGTCTTCAACTGGATTGAAGAAAAGAAGTAAGCAACCCCTTGGCTGCCGCTCTGGCCTGATCGGGGCGGCAGCCACCTATTTTGTCTTTCGGCCATGCGGGCTTGTGCGCCCCGGCGGGCTTGACTGTTTTCGGGCAGGGCGGGCATAACTGTAAGATCCCAAGGGGGCAAGGAGTGTCCATGAAACTGACCGTAAAACTGAGCACCACACTGCGCGACCATGTGCCCGGCTACGAGCCGGAAACTGGCTTGCAGGTGGAAATGCCGCAAGGCAGCACCTTGGCCCAGCTGGCCCAGCATTTGGGCTTGCCGCTGGAAGACATCAAGATTGTCATGGTCAACGGACGCCAGCAACAGGTGGACGATCCCATGCGCGACGGTGACCGTATCGCCTATTTTCCGGCTGTCGGAGGAGGCTAGGCCCGTTGACCATGACAAATCCTGATCCGCATACCTTTTTGCGCCCGTATGTACAGGCAAGCTACCTCACGCAAACCGCCGCCGGTCAGCTGCAAACCCAGTTTGTGAGCCTTGCGGGGCTGCGGGCTTGGGCTGCGGTGCGGGGTCTGCCCTTGCGCACGGCCATGAGCGAGCTGCTTGAACTGCATATCTGGCCAGAGCGCTTTAGGCGCAATTTCGGGCTGGTTGCGGCGCAAGATCTGGCGCGTCGGCTGCAAAGCCGGGTGCTGGTGCTGGGCTGCGGCGGTCTTGGCGGCCATGTGGCCGAGCTGTTGGCACGTACCGGCGTTGGCAGCATCCGCCTTGTGGACAATGATATTTTTGACGAGAGCAATCTCAACCGTCAGCGGTTTTGCACCGAACGCGTGTTGGGCCAGCCCAAGGTGATTGTTGTGCGCGATGCGCTGGCCGATATTGCCAGCCATGTAGAAACCGAAGCTCTTGAACTTGTCGCCGACGGCAACAATCTTTCCAGCCTTGTGTCGGGCATGGATGTTGCCTTGGACTGTCTGGACAGCATAAGCGCCAAAACCGCCCTTGAGCAGGCGGCTCTGGCTGCTGGCGTGGCCTTTGTGCACGGGTCAGTGCTGCGTGATGAAGGCTTTTGCTATGCCAGCTCTGGCCCGCAGGCGCGTCTGGAAGAGCTCTATCCCTCCGGTCAGAGCGCCAGTGAGCTTGAGCTTGCGCGGCGCGAAGGCGTAGGCGCGCTGGCCCCGGCCTCTGTGGCCTGCCTTATGGTCAAACTGGCTTTGCGGGCCATACAAAGGCGTACAGCCAGCAGCGCCCTGTACCATCTCGACCTTTCCGTGCCGGAGTTGGAGAGATTTGACTGGGCGGATAACTCATAGCCGCCCATTTGTGTTGCCTTAATTCTCGCTCTATTTTCCCCACTACTTTCCGGGGTATTCCCCAATAATCTGCCCGGTTTTGTGCGTGCCGTAGCCGCCCATGCCTTCTACGGTCTGGGCAAAGGCTGGGCTGCATATGACTTCAAGCAGAGCCTGAACCGCGTCTGTTGCAAAAAAGCGCTTGGGAATAACAAGATCGTATTCCTCCACACCAATGGGCGTAAAGGGCAGCCCCAGCGCATTGGCCGCAGCCCGCACCGCAAGGCCAGCATCCACCCGACCAGAAAGCACCGCCGCAGCCACATTCATGTGGGTGTATTCCTCGTCGCGGTAGCCGTTGATGCTTGTGGGCGCAATGCCAAGGCAGCTTAGCCGGTAGTCGAGCAGCACGCGGGTTCCGCTGCCGCGCTGGCGGTTGATAAAGCGCACCCCCGGCTTGGCGAGGTCTTCAATACTGTTGATGCCAAGGGGGTTGCCGGGCGCGGTCAGAATGCCCTGTTCCCTGTCCACAAGGCGCAGCAGCACTGTGGGTTCTTCCAGATTATCCTCTATGGCCTTGATGTTGTACACGCCGGTTGCAGGGTCGAGCAGGTGGCTGCCCGCAAGGTGGCACTGCCCGCGCTTGAGGGCCATAAGCCCACCCAGCGAGCCCACATGGGCAGAGGTAAGCCGAAACTGCGGGTGTGTTTTGCGCAGCATGCTGTCGAGCAGGTCAAGGGTGTTATCGTGGCTGCCAATGGCAAGCAATGCCCCGGCAAGGGCCGTGGCAGGGCGCAGCAGCTCAACGGTAACGGGCTCACCAGCATTGCAGCCCTCGCTGTCGCGCGGGATGCGGATGATACCGTCGGCACGGCTGAGGCTGGTGATGGTTCCTGCGCCGCGAGGCAGTGGCACGGCCACAACCGTATCGCCCACACAGCCCAGCTTGACCCGCAGCCGTTCTTCCATACCGGGGCGTGAAGGTAGGGGATTGCAGGGAACCGCCGTGATTTTTTGCCGCTCGCTCATGGCGCGTTTTTGCCACAGGGCCAGCAGGGGCAGAACAAATTCTTCCATGGATATGCCCGCAGAAACGGGATACCCCGGCACGCCCACCACTGGTTTGCCATCCACAACGGCCAGCACCGTGGGTTTGCCCGGCATAACCGAAATGCCGTGGGTCACCACAGTGCCCATATGTTCCAGCACATGGGCTGTAAAGTCGTGGCTGCCTGCCGAAGACCCGGCGTTGAGAATGACCATGTCGGCGGTTGCTATGGCGCTGGCTATGGCTGCGCGGATGGCCTCCGGCTCGTCGGGAACAACGGGCAGGGTGGCGGCTTCGCCCCCGGCCTCACTGATCATGGCCGAAAAAATCAGCGAATTGAATTCGGGCAGCACGCGGCCTACACGCAGGTCTTCATCCCGCGCATCCACAAGCGGCACAATTTCTGAACCGCTGGGAATAATGGAAACGCGGGGCCGCCGAAAAACAGGCACTTCAAGCGCACCGCCTGCCGCCAGCGCCCCAAGATCGTAAGGCCCAATGCACGTGCCGGGGGGCAGTATGATCTCTGTGGCAACCATGTCTTCGCCCATTTTGCGCACGTGCTGCCAAGGAAAGGCGGCTTTTTCGATAACAGCCCACTGGCTTTCGCCCTGCGGGTCTTGCGTGGTTTCGGTATTGATGTTTTCCACCATCACCACGGCATTGCAGCCAGCGGGCAGGGGATGCCCAGTGTTGATCCAGTGAGCCTGTGTGCCGATTTTGAGCCGTAGGGGCGTGCGGGCAGAGGCGTTGAATGTGTCCTCGGCATGCACGGCAATGCCGTCCATGGCCGCCCCGTGGAATGCGGGCGACGAGCGCAGGGCAGCTACTGGTCTGCTGAGCACACGCCGCAGGGCCTGCGCCAGAGGTATGCGTTCTTCACCAAGGGCAAATGATCTGGCATCAAGGCACGAAAACCAGTTGGCGCGGGCTTCTTCCGGGGGCAGCAAGGTCAGGTAGGTGTTGCGCTTCAAAATATTTCTCCCAGCAATGTTTCAGATGCGGATTGTTCTAGCGAAAAAGTTCCACCAGAACCGTATCGCCAGCGTCGTAGCCCTCGCGGTTTTCAGGGCAGACCATAAGCCCGTCTGCCGCCGCAATGCCAGAAATAAGGCCCGATGCGCCCATGATGGGCTCTGCTTCGTACAAAGGCTGCAGGGCAGTGCCCGCCAGTGGGCGGGCGGTAGACTGGCCGGGGGGCAGGCTGGGTAAGGGGTGCAGCCTTACGCGCAAAAAGTCGCGTCTGCCTTGGGCAGAGGGCACCGAGCGCGTAAGCACTGCCGCAACCTGCGGCGTCTTGGCCGAACCGGCATAACCCTGAAGATGCTCTAACAGGGGAGTGAGAAAAACGCGGGCGCAGATAAGGGCGCTGGTGACGTGGCCGGGCAGCCCCACAAGGCAGACAGGACGGTTATTTACCATGGCAGTAGCCAGAATAAAGGGCTTGCCGGGGCTGATGGCAACCCCGTGCACCAGCAACTGCGCCTGAGGGAGGGATTCAAAAATCTCTACGGTGTGGTCGCGCATGCCAGCAGAAGAACCGCCGGAAACCACCACAACATCGTGATTTTCGGCAAGCTGGGTAATGGCTGCCTTAAGTTTGTTAGCGTCGTCGCCAACAATGCCAGCCCGTGTGGCTTGCGCTCCGGCCTCACGACACAGGGCGGCAATGCTGTGGGCGTTGATGTCGCGTATTTTGCCCGGCGGCGGTGTTTCAGCAGCGGGTACAACCTCGTCGCCCGTAGAGAGCACCGCAACCAGCGGTTTGCGGCGCACCTGCACATCCACAACGCCAAAAGCCGCCAGCAGGCCTATGTCTTGCGGGCGCAACCGATGACCAGCCTTGAGCAGCAGGCTTCCGGCGGCGGCATCGTCATCGCGAAAAATCACATTGTCGCCAGGGGCCTGACTGCGGGTGATTTCAACAAGGTTGCCCCCGGCAGGGCGGGAGTATTCGACCATCACCACGCAATCCGCGCCCTGAGGCAGCATGCCGCCAGTAAGGATACGTGCTGCCTGACCTTCCTCAAGCGCAATGTTTGGCACTTCGCCCATGCGGCAGTCGGCCACGCAATCCACCAGAGCGGGGTTGGCCTCTTGCGCGCCAAAAACATCGCGCGCCCGTAGGGCAAAACCGTCTACGGTCGAGCGGTCAAATCCGGGCAGGTCTTCAGTGGCGCAAAAATCTTGCGCTAAAAAGCGGCCAGTGGCTTCGTCCAGCGCCACGGATTCTTCGCCCAATAGAGAAAAGGCCCGCATGTGCCCAAGTACAGTTTCTACCGATTGCAGCGTTAAAAAAGGTTTCACCCGGCCCTCCGGTTCATGTGCGCGACGGTATGTTAACTGTGTGTATCTTGGCGCAATTGGAAGCAAAGGGCAACATGATGCCACTGGTTTTGATGCTTGCGGTAAAGTTGCATTGCAGGCGTAGTGCCGTTGCACGGTTTGTCTGCCAGCGGCAAAAATAAAACAACAAAGCCATATGCGCGTGCTGCACATATGGCTTTGTTGGGTTTGCGAAAGCGGTTTGGCTAATGACTGGTGCCCGCTGAATATGCTTTTGTTCCGGGCTAAACTGGGTTTGCCATGTTTTTTATCCGCTTGCGCGCATGTGGCCGCCGAGGGTTAGCGGCCCTTGATGGTAAGAATAAGCATGGCAACGCCGCCCACGCAGGCGCAGCCCACAAGATACAGCAGGCCGCCCACATAGCTGCCCGTGACAGAAATGAGGAAGCCAATGGCCAGCGGCGCAAGGGCAGAAAAGCCATTGCCCACGCCGTTCATAACGCCAGCAGCAGTAGAGATGCCCTTGGCGGGAACGATGTCCTGCATCAGCGTCCAAGCAGTGGGGCCGCCCAGACCGATGGAACCGATGCCGATGGCAAGGAAGATGGCAGAGGTCATGTTGTCTTCGGCATTGGCGCCAAAGTACACGCCCACGGCAACACCGATCATGGCCACCAGAATAATGGGAGCCCGGCGGCCCATTTTGTCGGCCAAAATACCCGACAGAATTTTTGTTCCCACCCCAAGAATCCACGGCAAGGAAGAAAGCGCGCCCATGGCGGCCCAAGAGAAGCCGCGTGCTTCTTTAAGGTACGAGGGCAGCCATGTCATGGAACCCCACAGAACCGAGGTGTGCACAATATAGTACACAACAATGAGCCAGAACTGATAGTTGCCGGCAAAAGACTTAAGACCTTCTGCAAACGTGGCTTTGCCAAGAGTTTGAGCAGCTTTTTCCGCAGCCAAGCCTTTTTCGATGTGGTCCAGTTCCGCCTTGTTGATGCGTTTGTTGATCTGCGGCGTGTCTGAAGTGTGGAACCAGATGAGGTAAAGGGGAATCAGGCCCATGGCAAGCAAGACAAAGAAGCTTTCGCGCCAGCCAGAGATATGGATAATCCACGTAAAGAAGGGCATGGCAATGGCAGGCGCAAGGGCCATGCCTGTTTGCCACACGGCGTTGGCCTTGCCGCGTTCTGTAGGCGGAAACCATTCCTTGATAAACTTGCTCTGCATGGGAAAGTGCATACCTTCGCCAAGGCCAAGCAGCACGCGTGAGATCAGCATGGTGGTAAACACGCTTGCAATACCGCCAATGACCAATGATACGCCCCACATCACAATAGAGAGTGCCATGGCCTTGCGGGGTCCAAGAATATCACCCAAGGGGCTCAGCAGTACGTTGCCCACGCCGTAGGCCGCGAGAAACAGAGTCATCAACAGCCCCTTTTGCACTGAGTCGCCCGTAATTCCCATGGTATTAAGAAATTCTGGGTCAACCACAAGAATAGAGACGTTAACGCGGTCAATGTATGAAAAAAATACAACTGCCAGCAAAATTGCTGCTAGAAGGTGGCGTTGGCGAGTCGGTTTTTCTTCTTGAACGGCTTCTTTATCGATTGCTATTGACATAAAAACCCCTTTCAAAACGTGTGCATCAATGAATGGCTGGCATATCTGGCGGTATGTAAAGTAATAAAAAGTTCTGCTGCCATTCGTATGATATTGTGTCTGTATCTTCAGCTATGGCTACTGGTGTAACCGAAAAACTCTCGTGCGCTGAAAATTGATGTTTGCCCTGCGGAGCCTAAGCGGCTCCGCAGGAGCGAGATTTCGCTACATGTATTTCTTGGAGCGGGTGACAGTAATGGTATTGCACTTTTTGATGGTTTCGGGCGTCAGTTCCTGGCCGATACCGGGCTTGT
>CAYPRZ010000051.1:0-5252 GCA_964413315.1 uncultured Desulfovibrio sp.
CCATAAAGGTAAGGCGCAGGGGCACAACCACTGTGCGCAGCATGGTGAGCTGATCTTTTTCCATGCGCGGGGCAATGCTTTGCTGCTGGCCATCTACAAGCCAGCGCAGGGTGCATGCGGCGGTAACAAGGCCGCTCACAGCGCCCTTTTCGTCAAAGCACAGCGAATTTATATCGCCGCAAATGGCCGAGGCAGTGGACTCGTAGGCCGCCAGCTCACCCAGAGGGGTAGACACATGCACTGGGCGTGCAGGCTCGCAACTGCGCAGGTTGCCGTTTTCATAAAAAGCGCAGCCGTACCTTACCGGCATAGGGCCGAGGGGGGTATTGAGCCGTATGGTTTCGCCAGGCCAGAAGGTGACGCTTTCGAGGATGCCAGAAGCGTAAAAGCGCAGACCCTGAATCTTGGCGTTTACGCTTTGCCCGTGCAGGTTAAGGCTGAGCTCGGTAGCAAGTTTGTGTTCGTCCTGTTCTGTCCAGTAACCGCTCAGTTTGCCCTTGCGCAGCAAAATGCGCTTGAGCTCCCCTTTTTCGTGCCATGCAAGCCATTCGGCGGGCATGTCGCCCAGCGGAGTGCTTACCGTGGTCTGGCTTTGCAGTTCAAGGCTGCGCCACATGCCGTTGGGGTACAGGCAGAAGCTTTTGCCGCTGCTGCGGCGGACGTCTTCCGGGTCGTAGAGCGCAACCAGCCAGCCCTGCGGCGTGGGAACGCTGTTATTTTCCAGCAGGCGGCAATCTTGCGGCGCGCCGCCGGGCCAGCGCGTGAGCACATGTACGTCGTTTATGGGACCGTAGGGGGTCAACACAGTTTCAAATTGCAGGGCGGTACTCATTGTAGGCTCCTAAATGCCGTTGGGCGCTGTTTCGCCGCAAAGTGCGTGCGATATGCGGGCGCGCACGGTTCCGTCATCCTGCCGGGTGAGGGAGCAGGTAAGGTGCTGCTGGCGCATGTGATCTTCAAGCCACGGGGGCATGTGCCCACAAATGATCTCTAGCTCCACAAAGGGAGTGGAGGCCAAAAAGGGCCGCAGGGCTTTTTTTGAAGTAATATCAGGGTGGGCAGCCTGCACTTCCATAAGGTTGATGCTGTACACGCCGGGCATGTCTGTGGGCGTGGGGGCAGTGGGAACCTGCACCTCGCCTTGTGCCGAAGTGAGAATTTCGCTGGCAAGGGCATCGAGAATGTCTGGCGAAAAGTGGTCCAGCTCGCACAGGCAAAAGCCCATGCGGCTCAGCTCGTTGTAGGCAAGGCCAGAAATGCTGGCCCCGGCAATGGCGGCCTCTGCTGGCAGCAACTGGGCAAGATCGCGCAGTTTGTTGCGCATTTGGGGCAGGGTTTCGCAGCCTTCAAGTGAAAAAGGTACAGAATCACAGGCATGCCAGCCCTTGCCCGTGCTCCAGTCGCGCTGCCAGACAGCAAGATGGGTACAGGTATCCATAGAGGTGATTGAATTCTCTGTATTTTCAAGCACTGCAATGCAGTCACATTTCATGGCGATCTCCGTAAGCTGGGGGTAGGTGGCAGCTAATGGCTGGTCTGAGACGAATTTTGTGATCTGCCAGAGTCAGGGCAGAGGTCAAAAGACACTTGTGCCACTATAAGCCAAAGGGGCGCGTGCCATAGCTGTACCCCAAATGCTTACCCCATCCGTTCATGGATTTTTGCGGTAAAAGCGTGGCCGCGAGGCGTTCCAGCTCAAGGGCCTTGCGGGCATCCACCGCGCACGATGTGTTGCCAAGCCGCGCCGCTGCCGCCGTAAAGGTAGCCAGCCCGCAGTTGCCCGCTCTTTCACCAATACCCCACAAGGTTGTGTTGACGTAACGCGCCCCGGCGTTGACGGCCATGAGCGAGTTGGCCACGGCCATGCCAAAGTCGTTGTGCGCGTGGATTTCCACATCCACGCCAGCCTCGCGCAGCATGCGCACGGCCCGCCATACCTTGTCGGGCGTGTAGCAGCCCACGGTATCACTCAGCCGCACGCGCACCACCCCGCACTGTCGGGCAGCCCGCGCCGCTTCCTTTAACTGGTCGGGCGAGGCGTGCGAGGCGTCTTCAAAACCCACGGTAACTTCTGCACCCCGGCTGGCGGCCAAAGCCGCGCACTTTGCCAGCGAGGCCAGCACTTCGGCGCGTGTGGTTTTGAGTTTGTCCTTGATCTGGCGGTCTGAAACCGGGCAGCACAAATGGATGATGTGGGGAGAGCAGTCGAAAGAGTGGCGCACGTCGCTTTCTCGCAGACGGTTCCATGTAGAAACGCGGGCGTTTGCGCATGCCTCGCGGATAGAGCGGATGGTGGCTTTTTCGTTTTCGCCCATGGCGGGAACACCCGCCTCTATCTGGTCTACACCCGCCTCATCCATCATGGAAGCAAGGCGGATTTTAAGGGCAGGGGCAAAGGCAAAACCGGGAGCCTGTTCGCCGTCGCGCAGGGTAGTATCAACAATGATGATCTCAGGCATGGCCCACCTCCACAGAAACCGTTGCACCCGAAAGACCGCAACAGTCCGTTCGGGCAGAAGACAAGGATTCGGGGGGATGGCATGTGTGACACAGGTCGAGAAACTGGGCATCGGTCAGGCTGCACTGCTGGTGCTCGGCAAGCTGCTGAACCTTTTCCAGCATATGTGCTTCTTCTGTGCGGGGCAAGTTTAATCCAAGCTGGCGGGCCTTGATGCGCAAAGAAACGCGCCCCGAATGCTTGCCCACAACTATCTGGCGTTCAAGCCCCACGGTGGCTGGCTGGTACGGCTCGTAAAGAAAGGGCTTTTTGACAATACCGTCCACATGGATGCCCGATTCAACGGCAAAGATGTCTGTGCCGAGCACAGCCTTGTGGTGGGATATGTCAAAGCCCGCCTGCGTGAGCAGCGCGGTGGCCTGCGGCATTTTATCCAGATTTGCAAGGCCGGTTTCGAGGCCCTGGGCGTGCAGGCTCAGGGCCACCTCCTCCAGCGCTGGCCCGGCATCTGGGCCGTGCAGGGCAGAGCCGCCAATGCAGCCTGCCACGCGGGGGCCGCCCTTGAGCAGCCACAACACGGCCAAAGCCGTGGCGCAGCCTGCGTGATCGCCGGGGCAAAATTCTACTGTATCCTTGATGGCTGCAAAGCGGGGCCAAAGCTCGGTTTCAAAGGTATATAGGGCGTCGCAGCAGCCGCTCAGGCGTGACCACGGCCCGTAAGAGCCCGGACGTTTGCCCGTGCGGCGGGCCTTGGCGCTGGCTGCTTCAAATTGCAGGTCTGGGGGAATTTCGACCACAAAGCCCATGTGGTGCATGAGGTCGATCCATTCCCCGGCCCAGAGCGCAAATGCGTCTGCGGTCTGCCTTTGCTCTTGCGAGTGCGCGGCTGGCAGCACCCGGTAGAGCAGGCAGAGCGTTCTGTCCACCAGTTGCGGCATGGAAATAACCTCTCGGCAAAGATGGCGTGTGCCCCGGCCTGACCGGTTTGCCTCCGGTCAGGCCGATGTGTTGGGCCGATGGAATGGGCCGGAATTATCCGCAGAGCGCCTTGGCGGCGTCATTCACGGCCTTGTCCACATTTTCGTACAGGGTAAACACGCGTATTCCCTTGGTCTCAAGCTTTTTCAGCGGGCTATCGCCTATGCGCAGGGCCAGCACGCCCTTGCAGTCGTCCACGGCGGCCAGAATACCAGCCATGCGCCCAGCTTTTTCGCCGCAGTCGTTCATACCGTTGCAGTAGCGGGAAACACTGCGCGTTTCCACATAGCTGGCGGCTGCGCCGTCACTTTCATAGATATAGAACTGTTCTGCCTGTCCAAAGTGCTGGTCTACGGTCATGCCGGTCTTGGAGGCCACGGCAATGCGTATCTTGCGGGCCACGGCGGGCTTGGCTTCTTCCGCTGCGGGGGCCTTTGCGGCCACGGCAGGGCGGTAATCAATGGACTTGTCATCGCCCAGCAGCCCCACGGCATCGGCGCGGCACTGCTTGCAGTGGTACATCTGCTTGAGCGTGGGCTCGCAGCTGCGGCGCATGTCCATGAGTTCCTTGTTGCTCACAAGGGGCATATTTTCAAAAACGCTGCCCTTGACCGGGATAAGCTGCATGATGTTGGTCATTACCGCGCCAAGCTCACGCGCGGTTTCCACCACCTGCGGAATGTGCCCATCGTTGATGCCCTTGAGCAGCACGGTGTTGACCTTGCACACTATGCCCGCCTGAGTAAGGGCCCGCAGGCCTGCCATCTGGTTGGCAAGCAGCAGGGCGGCTGCGGTTTCGCCCGTATATTTCTTGCCCCGGTACATGGCAAATTTGTAAATCTGCGCGCCAATGGCGGGGTCAACGGCATTGATGGTCACCGTGGCGTGGCTCACGCCTACGCGCTTCATGTCTTCCACGTATTCCGGCAGGGCCAGACCGTTGGTGGACATGCAGAAGGTGATATTGGGGTCTTCCTTGCGGATCATTTCCAGCGTGCGGAAGGTTTCCTCCGGGTTGGCCAGCGTATCGCCGGGGCCAGCGATGCCCACAACCGTAAGGTTGGGCATGTCATGCTTAACCTTCATAAAGTGGTCAAAAGCCTGAGCGGGCGTGAGTACGGCCGTGGTGACACCGGGGCGGCTCTCGTTGACGCAGTCGTACTTGCGCAGACAGTAGTTGCAGCTCAGGTTGCACTTGGGCGCGATGGGCAGATGCAGCCGCGCCGAGGTGGCACAGGCCCCACAGGAGAAACAGGGGTGGGACTTGGTGCGTTCAGCACTAATGGCGGCCAGCTCGGTAAGCGGTGCGGCAGGCGCAGCAGGAGCTTCACTGGCCAATTCGCTGGCAGATTCAACAACTTCTATGCGCGAGGCTTGGGCTTCCATGGCGGCATCATCCTTGAAGTATTTGTTAAGAAGCTCCTCGCGGAAGCTGCTCTCGGTAAACTGCAACATGGCGTTGGCCGTTGCTTCCATGAGGCTGAGCGAGCCGTCATAGAACAGCAGGCGCGTGCGTTGGCCGCCAACCCTGTCGTGGATAGGAAAACCGTAGCGCAGCAGCGGAACGTGATGACGTTCCTCAATGCGGCGACCGTCCGAATTGCCCAGCATGAGATTGGCCTTGCGTTCAAGCAGGGCGTTTTCGATGGCGGTAAAATCGGCAAAATTCAGAATGTCAAAGTCACCGCTGAACTGGGTTTCCGTGGCCTGAGCCATATCAGGCGCAAGGGTCTTTTCAAAGCTGGCGCAGCGGCTGCCGGTGGCGGCCACCACGGGCACTGCTCCGTTTTCGCACGAGGCGCGCACGAGGGCCAGC
>CAYPRZ010000051.1:5262-15777 GCA_964413315.1 uncultured Desulfovibrio sp.
GCACCATGTCTGGTTCGCGGTATTCGTTCTCTCGTGAATGTTCGTTGTATTTGTGCGCGTCGATCATGGCATCGAGGTAGCGGGCGCGTTCTTCGCGCACTGTGGCCGGTATCTGGCCGTCAAGGGCCTCAAGCGTGGCCACAAAGGCATCGGTATCGCGCAGGCCCACGGGCAGATTCATGCGCAGAAGCGGCACGCCGTAGGTTTCGCGCAGGTACGCGCCGGGCGAGTATTCTTCGGGGCAGAAGGGCGCAAGCTCAAGGGTCATGCGCGCGCCAGCCATAAGGCCAATGCGGGCAAGCGTTGTGCCATACTGGGGCAAACGATTGTAGTCGTCTTCGTGCCCGCCGTCGAGATTTTGCGAAAGATCGGGCAGCAGCACATAGTCAAGGCCGCAGCCATCGAGCAGCGCCTTGAGGGCTCTGGAATCTGCCGCAGAAAGGTGGCCAGTGATGATGTTGACCACGTTGTTGGGCGCGGAATCCATGGGCACGTGGCGCACAATGGCGTGCAAGGCGCGGAAAAATCCCTCGTACTGCGAGCCGCCGTAACCGGGAGAAGACACGGGAATGATGGTGGCCGTCACTTCCGGGTGTTCGTCCTTGAATTGCTTGATGATGGCGGGCACATCCTCGCCGATGGTTTCGGCCAAGCATGTGGTGGAAACGCCGATCACCTCTGGGTTGTACAGCTTGATGAGGTTTTCAAGCCCCTTGAGCAGATTTTTGGTGCCACCGAATACCGTGCCTTCTTCCGTAAGCGAAGACGAGGCGATGTCTACCGGCTCATTGTAGTGTGTTGCCATGTGCCGCCGAATATAGGTGCTGCATCCCTGCGAACCGTGCAGAATGCTCATGCTCTTGCTGATGCCGTAAAAGGCGCTTACCGAACCCATGGGCATGCACATCTTGCAGGGATTTGTATTCAGGTTGACAAGATTGGCGCTCATTGTCTTCTCCTTTGTTCCAGGCGGCCTGTGGCCGCAGCGGCGGGCAAACTGTGTGCAAGCCGATTACGCTGTGCTAGAAATGTGCTGCTCTTCTGGCCAGTGCTTCACGTACAAGGCTGGCCTGCGCCTGCGTTGCCTCGGCAAATGAGGCAGAGCTGCGCGTGAACTGCCACACAGGGCTGTTGATCGAAAGGTTCACCTCGCGGGTGAAGTTTTCAACACCTTCAAAACCGCCCAAGGCATGCTTGCGTTCGTGGTTGTGGTCGCAAAAGGCAATGCCCAGCTTGTAGGCCAGGGGGCGTTCCTTGACGCCGCCCACCAGAATATCCGCGCCTTTCTGTTTCATGAAGGTTTCAAGCTCTGCGGGGTTGGCATCGTCAAGAATGACCGTGCCGGGGTTTACGAGGCTTGAAATGATTTCATAATCTTCTGGCTTGCCGGTCTGGGTGCCCACCACCACGGTTTCAATGCCCATTTCGTTAAACTGCCGGATGAGCGATATGGCCTTAAAGCCGCCGCCCACAAAGATTGCGGCCTTTTTGCCAACAAAGTGCGGCTTGTACTGTTCAAGAAAAGCCTCAGCCTTGGCTCCGCGCTCGGCAATAAGGGCTTCGGCCTTGCGCTTGGCGTAGTCGTCATTGAGGCGCTCGGCCACCTGCCGCAGGGCTGTGGAGGTGTCCTCCACCCCAAAGAAGCTGGCGCGCATCCACGGAACGCCCATTTCGTCTTCCATGCGGTGGGCCAGATACATCATGGAGCCAGCGCACTGCACAATATTGAGTTGGGCCGCCGGGGCCTTGATGAGGGTTTCGTAGGCTGCGTCGCCCGTAAGGGTGGCAACAACGGGAATGCCCATCTCGCGCAGGTAGTTGCGGATAATCCACATTTCGCCCGCAAGGTTGTAATCGCCCAGAATGTTGACGCCCTTGATCTTGGGCTGTTCCTTGTGGGGCTCCATAAGCTGCACCAGAGCGTTGCAGGCCATGCGGTAACCCGTGGACTTTGTGCCCGAAAAACCCGGAGCCTTAACCGCGATCACGCGGATGCCGTATTTTTTTTCCGCATTGCGGCACACGGCTTCCACATCATCGCCAATAACGCCCACAATGCAGGTGGCGTAGACAAAGATGAGCTTGGGCGAATAGTTGGCCACGGCCTCGTCAATGGCGCGGGTGAGCTTTTCTGCACCGCCAAAAACAATGTCTTTTTCCTGCAAGTCTGTTGAAAAACTGTTGCGGAACAGTTCCGACCCGCTGGTGAGGCTGCCGCGAATGTCCCAAGTGTAGCTGGCGCAGCCAATGGGGCCGTGCACGATATGAAATGCATCGGTAATGGGGTTTAACACCACGCGCGCACCGCAGTACACGCAGGCCCGCTGGCTCACGGAACCGGCCACGCTGGCCGTATCGCAACGCAGGCCGTCGCCGCTACAGCAGCCCCCGCCCTTGTTTCCCTTTTCCTTGATGGACGTGCGGCGTTCTTCAAGTATTTCCATAGCCATGGGAACCCCCTTGGAAGGGCGGGGAGCCAATGCCCCCCGGCCCTTGTCGCGGCTTTGAGCCGTCTTACATGATCAGATCCATGTCTTCGTCGGCGCAGTTGCGGTCAAACTCTTCCATCAGCGTGTCGGCGATCTTGGTGGCGAGCTGGAAGGCACCACGGTAGCCAACTATGGGCAGCGAGCCGTGTCCGTAGCGGTCAAGAACCGGGAAGCCAGCGCGTACCAGCGGAATGTTTTCGGCCTTGGCGATCTGCTTGCCGTGCGAGTTGCCGAGCAGCAGATCAACGGGTTCTTCCTTGATGAACTGGTGCAGGTCAAAGAGATCCTTGGCCGCAAAGGCCTTGCATTCTTCTTCCTTGCCGTATTCCTTGAACATGGCCTTGGCCAGCTTGACGAAGGTTTCGCCGGGCGTACCGGTAAGCACATACTTGGGAATCATGCCCAGTTCCAGACAGAAGCGGGTCATGCCAAGCACTGTGTCGGGGTCGCCGTACACGGCAACCTTTTTGCCGTAGAAGTACGGGTTTGCATCGAGCATTAGATCGAGCAGGCGACCGCGTTCTTCGTCAATAAGCGGGTCAACTTCGCCGCCGTTAAGGTTTGCCATGGCCATGATAAAGGCATCGGTATCGGCCAAGCCTATGGGCAGGGGCAGCAGGTCAGATTCCACACCGCACTTGCGTTTGAGCTGGGCGGCGGGTTCTGCGCTGGTCAGGCGGCCAAGAGCCAGAACCTTGCGGCAGGTGCCGAGGGCGCGGATTTCGTCAACAGTCGTGCCGCCATCGGGGTACATTTTGTACTCGCCGGTCATGGGCGCATCCATCACGTTGCTGCAATCGGGAAACATGATGGACTTGAGCTTCATCAGGTTTACAAGGTGCTTGTATTCGCGGATGTCGCCGGGGTTCACAAAGCCGGGAAACACGGCCACGGTTTCTGTGGTCTTGCCCTTGGCGGCAAGGTAGTTGATGAAACCGGCCATCATGTTGGCAAAGCCTGTAACGTGCGAGCCAACGTAGCTAGGCGTATTGCAGTGCACCACGATTTTGTCGTCCGGAATTTCCATGTCGTCGATGTAGGTCTTGAGGTCATCGCCGATGGTTTCAGAAAGACAGGTGGTGTGTACGGCAATAATTTCAGGGTCATAGACCTCAAAAGCCGTTTTTACGCCCTGACGGATGTTGGGGCCGCCGCCGAACACGCAGGCACCTTCGGTAAAGGAACTGGTCACAGCAATGGCGGGTTCCTTAAAGTGACGCGTAAGGTAGGTGCGGTGGTAAGAAGCACAACCCTGCGATCCGTGGCTGTAAGGCATGCAGTTGCGCACGCCCAAGGCGGCAAACAGAGCGCCAACAGGCTGACAGGTCTTGCACGGGTTGATAAGAACGCCCGATCTGTTCACATGTGTCTTTGGGGTGAGGTCAAGCATACTATTCTCCCACAGTTCCTTGCAGGGTGGCGCGGTTCTTCCAAGGCGGGGTTACCATGTGCCACGCGGGGGTAAAGTAACCCATGCAGAGGTCGTAACCGAACTGCGTTGCGCCCTTGAAACCCGCGTAAGGCCCGCTGTAATCGTAGCTGTGCAACTGGCGCGAGAGGGTTCCGGCCTTTTGCAATGCGTACTTGTCCTTGATGCCAGAGAAGAACATGTCGGGCTTGAGGATTTCCATAAATTTTTCAGCTTCGTACATGTTGAGGTCGTCAACCACGTAGGTTCCCTCGTCCATGTCGCGTATCATGCCGTGGTACTTTTCAAGCGGGATCTCTTGGGCCAGCTTGTCGTACTGTTCCTGCGTAAGGTAGGCGTGATACTTCTTTTCGTCCTTTTCCACCGTTATGTGCTCAATGTTCTTGCTGTCCGCGTCGTCCTTGATGTTGGGGATAATCTCCCGGCCTTCGTAGTCGTCGCGGTGGCCAAATTCGTAGCCAGCAAGCACGGTCTTGATGCCCAGGTCCTGCAACAGGCCCTGATAGTGGTGCGAGCGGCTGCCGCCCACAAAGAGGGCTGCGGTTTTGCCGTTAAGGCGGGCCTTGTAGGCCGCCATCTGATCCTGAACTTCGGCCAGTTCTTCGGCGATAACCTGCTCGGTGCGCTGCGCAAGCTCTGGGTCGCCAAAGTAGGCTGCCATGTCGCGCAGGCTCTGAACCGTTCCTTCCAGACCGATAAAGTTGACCTTGAGCCAGTCCACGCCGTACTTGGTCTTCATCATTTCGGCGATGTAGTTGATGGAGCGGTGGCACTGCACGAGGTTGAGATTGGCCTTGTGCGAGCTGGCTATGCGTTCCACTTCTCCGTCGCCGGTGAACACCGAAACCACTTCGTAACCGATCTTTTTAAGGATACGTTCCTGTTCCCAGCCGTCGCCGCCGATATTGTATTCGCCAAGGATGTTGATCGAATACTTGGAGGCGGGTTCGTAATTGCCAGTGCCGATAACGCGCTTCATGAGGCCGTTGTTGGCAATGTGGTGACCAGCCGACTGGCTCACGCCCTTGTACCCTTCGCAGCTGTATGCCACGCAGCGGATGCCGTATTCCTTTTCAGCTTCTGCGGCCACGGCCTGAATGTCGTCGCCAATGAGGCCCACGGGGCAGGTGGCGGCAATCATGATGGTCTTGGGGTGCATGAGCTCCATTATTTCGTCGATGGCCTTCTTGAGCTTCTTGGTGCCGCCAAAGACGATGTCCGGTTCCTGCATGTCTGTGGTAAAACAGTACTGGATGTAGTTTGGTGCGTCGCCTTCGGCCTTGGCCTTGTTGCGGCGCGTGCCCCAACTGTAGAAGCCGCAGCCTACGGGCCCGTGGGTAATCGTAACCATGTCCTTGATGGGACCGAGCACAACGCCCTTGCAGCCAGCGTAACAGCAGCCCCGGTTGGTCATGATGCCGGGAATGGCACGCGTGTTGGCGATAATAATCTGGTCTTCCGCAGGGTTTACCTTGAGCATATGCTCTTTGCGGTTCTTGAAGACCTTGGCGTTGTAGCGCTCAAGCACTACTGCGTTGGCGTCAATACTCATACATACCTTCCTTATGCGTCAGCGCGCTCGCCCGTGCGAACCACATAGGATTCTTCCACCGGCATCACAAAGATCTTTCCATCGCCGGGGTGGCCGGTGCTGTTGGCCTCTATGATGGCCTTGACCACAGCTTCGACCTTTTCATCGGGAACGCAGATATTGAACAACCGCTTGGGAATCAGCCTGCCCACTTCGGTCAGGGATTCGCCCGCCGGAGTGCGCGGCAGCTCGCCGCTTTCCATAACCATTCGCAACGTGGCGGGATCCATACCCTTTTTGCCGCGCCCCAAGCACTTGGTGCATGAGAATGAGGGGCATCCGGCTTTGGACAGGGCATTCTTGGTAGCTGCCACCATGTTGGCTCGAACCATTGCAACTATTTCCTGCATGGGAGCCTCCTACAGGCCAGACTTGCCGCTGCTGATGGTCCAGGCCTCGCTGACGCTTGAAACAAAGATTCTGCCATCGCCAAAGTGACCGTCGCCCGTCTTGGCCACGCGCAGGATAACGCGGATGGCGTCGTCCTTGTCTTCGTCGCTGACCACAAGCATGAGCATCTGCTTGGGAATTTCGTCGTACTGAATGTCGCCCACCATAATGCCTTTCTGCTTGCCACGGCCCACCACATCAAGCTTGGTAACGGCGGGAAAGCCCGCTGACAGCAGCTCGGAGAGAACCTCGGTGGTTTTTTCAGGCCGAATAATCGTGCGAATCATCTGCATAGCTGTTCTCCGTATCGTGCTGTTGGGTTAGGCGTCCATCAAACCGTGTTCCATGAGCAGCTCTTCGAGCCGTTCCTGGGAAAGGGGCTTGGGGATGATAAACATGTCGTTGCCGTCGATCTTCTGGGCCAAGCTGCGGTATTCGTCGGCCTGTCCGCAGGTGGGGTCGAATTCGATAACGGTCTGCTTGTTGATCTCGGCGCGCTGCACCATGTTGTCGCGCGGCACAAAGTGGATCATCTGGGTGCCGATTTCTTTGGCAACGGCAGAGACGAGTTCGGCTTCGCCATCAACCTTGCGGCTGTTGCAGATAATGCCGCCAAGGCGCACACCGCCGGTGTTGGCGTACTTTTTGATACCCTTGCAGATGTTGTTGGCGGCGTAGAGGGCCATCATTTCGCCCGATGCCACGATGTAAATTTCCTGCGCCTTGCCTTCACGAATGGGCATGGCGAAACCGCCGCACACAACGTCGCCCAAAACGTCATAGAACACGTAGTCGAGGTCATCGGTGTAAGCGCCAAGGCGTTCCAGCAGACCGATGGAGGTGATGATGCCGCGTCCGGCACAGCCAACGCCCGGTTCGGGGCCGCCCGATTCCACGCAGCGGATGCCCTTGAAGCCGTTTTTGAGCACCAGATCCAGTTCGATGTCTTCACCCTCTTCGCGCAGGGTATCGAGCACGCTCTGCTGAGCCAAACCGCCCAGAATAAGGCGTGTGGAGTCGGCCTTGGGGTCACAACCCACGATCATGATGTTCTTGCCCATTTCGCCAAGGCCGGCGTTGAGGTTCTGTGTGGTGGTGGACTTGCCGATACCGCCCTTGCCGTAAATAGCTACCTGACGCATGAGAATCCCTCTGGTTTTGATGTTCCCGCGCTCGTTGCGCTTGTCCCTCTTTGTGCAGAAACCGTGCCGTTTGGTTAATATGATGATATAATTGATTTAATTGCTAATCTGCTTGAACAATCAATACAAAATTGTAAATATGTGCAAGCGGGCACTAAAATCGTGAATATTGTTAATATACCGAAAATATTGATATAAATTTAAAAAAACTCAGGCAGAGAAAAACAGGCAATACAAATTTGTTTGAAACTGCCAGTACACCGCGTTGAAAATATAGAAAGCTGCGCACGGGTAGACGGGCAACTTCGCAGATAGATGTGGTCTGCTATGGTCTAGGGGAGAAATTGGAGCAATTGGGGGATGGAGAGATGGTTTTTGGGGGCAACTAAACGCGTGCCTCAAAAAATACATGCGGCATGAATTTGCGCAGAGGAAGCAAAAAGGCGCAGCAGGTAACTGGTGCAGGTAGCTGGTGTAGGTGACTCGCAGGCCCCGGTGCGGGTAATTGCCCACGAGATAGGCGTTGACTGGGCTGGAAGGGGCGGTGGGGGGGGGCAGAGCATTGGCTGACAGACCAAAGAAGCCGAGATACAGGGGTTGAGCCAAAATTGTATCAAATGTTGAGCTGGAGCTTCGGTGGGTAAAAGCGTGAGCTGGGCTTATATATACAGATAACTTCAGCCGTTTGTGGATCTATTTATGTAGTACTCTGTACAATTTTGATTTGTTCATGGAGCAGCGTAGTGTAAAGCATAGAAAATTAATGCAGCATATTGGAATGCTATGTTTTGTATTGTCTTATAATTTATATTGTTATTCGTTATTTTCTGAAAATGGCAAATCACTTGCGGAAGTATAAACTTTATGTTTAATCTTAGATTGATTATTATTTGTTTGTGAGGCTATCTTATGAATATTTTAACAATCTTTTAACGCGCTTTTGTATAAAATAGTGCAATTTAAAGTAGTAGTATTGCGGGTAAAAAATGCACGCTTTAATAATATTCGCAAAAAAAATATTTTCACATGACGCAATGTATGGGGCAAGCAATGATAAATGTAAGAATAGGTGTCAAGCTAATGATTGGTTTTATTGCTGTTTCATTTGTATCGCTATGCATTGGATTGTACAATATGCATAATATGCAAACGCTTGCCAATGATACATCTGGAATTGGGCGCATATCGTTTCCTTACAGTATGAATTTGAGTTCATTGCGTTCTGATTTTATGCGATTGAGAACAACGCAGAGAACATCATTAATAAAAGATCTTCCGCAAAATGTAGTTATTGCTCAGCGAAACATTGTTGAAGAAGTTCGCAAATCGTATGCAGCCAGTATTGCAAAAATTGATAGCATGCCGCTTGATAGTGAAGAAAAAGCTAAAATCGCAGAACTTAAAAAGCTTGTGAATGAATATGACGCTATCAATACCCACTTCTTAAATGCACTTGATGCCCATGACTACGACAAAATGTTTGATCTTGCCATGAAAGCAGGGCGCGATAAATCCCATCAACTGGACGCCTACCTGAGCAATATGATTGCACGTCAGACAGAACTTGCTGGGCAGGCCTCCGCCATTGCCGATTCTAATGTCGAAAAGTCGGCGGTTTGGACTCTGGCCCTTGTTTGCACGGGCTTTTTGGTGTCTGTGGGCATGGGCATCTTTTTTACCATTGCCATAACCCGGCCACTAAAAAAGGCTGTGCGTATGGCTCAGGGCATTGCGCTGGGTGACCTTTCTACCCGCATGCAGCTGCGCGGTCAGGACGAACTGGGCCTGCTTGCCCGGTCGCTGGACAAAACAGCGGACACGCTGGCAACGCTGTTGCAAAGCATCAATCAGGTAGCGCAGGCCGCTTCTGTAGGGTACTTGCGCAAACAGGTAGATGATACGCAGTTTCAGGGAGATTTTCGCAATCTTGTAAAGGGAATCAATACCTGGACAGGCAGCATGGTCTCGTTGATGGACAAAATTCCCACACCCATTGCCATACGCGGGCATGACAGAATCATGCGCTTTATAAATGAATTTGGAACGCTTGGCATCGCGCCCGCAGCAAGCCTTGAGGGCCTCAAGTGCAGTGATCACTTCAAGGCAGATGACTGCGAAAATGGGCATTGCGCCTGTGACCGAGCGCTTGCTTCGCACAAGGACGAGTCATCTTCCACACGCGCTTGTCCTTTGGCCGGGCTTGAACTGGACATAGACTACAAGGCCACGCCTTTTTCTGCAGAGGCTGTGTGCGAGCTGGTCATAGACAAAACCGCCTTGATGAAAAGCCAGCGAACCATAACATCTCTGGCCATGCAGGCAGACGACATTGCCAACCACGTGGCCTTGGCGACAGAAGAAATTTCAGCGCAGGTAGAGCAATGCTCTAGCGGAGCCACAGAGCAGACGCAGCGCATTACTGAAACTGCTTCTGCCATGCACGAGCTGAATGATGCTGTAGGCAAGGTATCGCAAAGCGCAGCCGAAGCCGCTGAAACAGCCGATCAGGCCAGAAAAAAGGCAGAAACCGGCGCGCGTATGGTTGCGGAGGTTGTAGTGGGTATAGCTGGCGTGCAGGCTACAGCCATCGAACTGAAATCAGACATGACCTCACTGGGTTTGCAGGCCGATGGCATTGGCAAGATCATGAATGTTATTTCTGATATTGCAGACCAGACCAACCTGTTGGCCCTTAACGCTGCCATTGAGGCCGCCCGTGCCGGTGACGCGGGACGCGGCTTTGCCGTGGTAGCAGATGAAGTGCGCAAGCTGGCAGAAAAAACCATGAGCGCCACAAAGGAAGTGGGCGATGCCATAGATGGCATACAGTCTGGCGCACAAAAGAACATTCAGAATGTGGAAGAAGCTGTTAGCAAGATTGACGCGGCAACAAGCCTTGCCAGTGAATCTGGCAATGCACTTGGTGAAATTGTACAGCTTGTGGATACAACCACGGATCAGGTCAGGCTTATTGCCACTGCGGCAGGGCAGCAATATGCAGCCACAGAGGGCATCAATTCCAGCATTGGTGATGTGAGCAGAATATCCAAAGAAACTTCCATCGCCATGAGCCAGACCTCAAAATCTGTGAGTGAACTTTCTTCGCAGGCTGTTACGCTCAAGAATATGATCAGCAGTATGCAGGGCGGGGCATAGCCAGCAGCGCATACACTCTGCAAACAGTGTTGCAGTGATATGAGCGTGTTTGTACGCAGAAAGGCAGGTGGAAACACCTGCCTTTCTGCATATGGGCAAGGTTAAAGATATGGTTTTGACGGGCTTGGAGCCGTAGCCGCAGAATGCTGAGCGGGGACAGACTGCGGCTACGAACAGCTTTGGCGCATCTATGTCAGCAAAAGCGTATACGGTCAGGCTGTGGGAAATTTGAGCTAAACTTGTGTCAGGCGCGGGCAGCAAATGAGGCGTGCGTCAAAAAGACTAGCTGGCCTGCCAGATGATCATTTCGAGGGAATA
>CAYPRZ010000052.1:0-15761 GCA_964413315.1 uncultured Desulfovibrio sp.
GGGCAAAAGACCATAGAGGGAACAGCCCCTAATCCGTTTTCTTGGAACGACGCATGGCCACCGCACCGGTGCGCGCCAGTTCCTTGATTCCAAACCGCTGCAACAGGCTGATGATGGCATCCAGTTTGTTTTGGTCGCCGGTGGCCTCAATGGTCATTTCATTGGGGCTCACGTCCACCACCTTGCAGCGGAATATTTCAACAGTTCGCAGAATTTCACCCCGCATGGGGCCCTCTGCCTGCACTTTGACAAATATCATTTCGCGCGCAACAGCGGGTATATCCGCAAAATCCACCACCTTGATGACCGAAACAATCTTGTGGAGCTGCTTCATAATCTGCTCCAGAATAAGACTGTCGCCATCGGTGGTGATGGTCATGTGCGAAACACCCTCTTCAAGCGAGGGGGCCACATTGAGCGAATGGATGTTAAAGCCGCGCCCGCTGAACAGGCCAGCAACACGCGAAAGCACACCGGGTTCGTTTTCCACCAGCACGGAAAGCACATGTCGTTGCATAGCCATCTCCCTTACACCAGCAACATTTCATCAAGCGCCGCACCGGCGGGCACGATGGGGTACACGTTTTCTTCGCGCTCTACCACTACGTCGATGAAGGCAGGGTTGGGCGAAGCCAGGGCCTTTTCAAGCACGGCCCTCATGTCCTCAGCCTTTTCAATGCGATAGCCTTCGGCCCCGTAGGCTTCGGCCAGCTTCACAAAGTCGGGCTGGGCTTCCATGTTGGTGGAACTGTAGTTGTTGTTGTAAAAGAGCTCTTGCCACTGGCGCACCATGCCCAGATAGCGGTTATTGAGAATGACAACCTTGATAGGCAGCTTGTTGGCCACCACGGTTGCCAGCTCCTGAATATTCATCTGCAACGAAGCATCACCTGCCACGGCAATGACCTTTTTGTCGGGAAAGGCAAACTGCGCCCCCACAGAGGCGGGAAAGCCGTAGCCCATGGTTCCCAGACCGCCGCTGGTCAACAGGGTACGCGGCTTGGTGAAGGAATAGAACTGAGCCACCCACATCTGGTGCTGGCCCACCTCGGTGGCAATGATGGCGTCGCCCCCGGTAATGTCATACAGGGCTTCAATAACAGACTGCGGTTTGATATTGCCGTTTTCCTGATAGCACAGGGGCTTACCAGACTTCCATTCGGCCACGGCGGCAAGCCACGCGGCATGCTCGCCCGCCCAGTCCTTGTTCTCCAGCTTGGCATCGCAAATTTCGCTAATGCCCTCAAGCGCAAGGCGGCAATCGCCCACCACAGGAACCTGCACTTCCACGTTTTTGCGAATGGAGGTGGGGTCAATATCAATGTGTACTATGCGGGCCTTGGGCGCAAAAGCCGCCAGCCTGCCAGTAACGCGGTCGTCAAAGCGCGCGCCCACGCACATAAGTACGTCACAGTTGTTGATGGCCAGATTGGCCGCATAGGTTCCGTGCATGCCCACCATGCCCAACCACAGGGGGTCAGTGGCAGGAAAGCCCCCAAGCCCCATAAGCGTGCAGGTAACGGGAATGTTCAGCTTGCGGGCAAGCCCCGTAAGGGCCTCGGCCGCGTTGGACATGATAACCCCGCCGCCAGCCAGAATAACCGGGCGTTCAGCCTTGGCCAGTTCTTCCACCGAGCGGCGCAACTGGTTGAGGTTGGGTTTGTAGGTGGGGTTGTAGCTGCGCATGTAGACATCTTCAGGCCAGACAAATTCTGTCCGCTTCTGCATGACATCCTTGGGCAGGTCAACCAGCACCGGGCCGGGGCGCCCCGACCGGGCAAGGTAAAAAGCCTGACGGATGGTAAGCGCCAGCTTGGTAATATCCTTTACCAAAAAATTATGCTTGGTGCAGGGCCGGGTAATACCCACAATATCCACTTCCTGAAAGGCATCGTTGCCAATCAGCTGGGTAGGAACCTGACCGGTAAAAACCACCAGAGGAATAGAATCGGCATAGGCCGTGGCTATGCCCGTGACCGCGTTGGTAGCGCCGGGCCCTGAGGTAACTAGGCTTACGCCTACCTTACCAGAGGCACGGGCATAGCCGTCAGCCGCGTGCACAGCTCCTTGCTCGTGCCTTACTAGCACATGGCGTAGCTCTGGGTGGCGTGGTAGTTCATCATAAATATCAATGACCGCGCCGCCGGGGTACCCAAACAGCACATCCACGCCCTCTCGCTTCATGGACTCAAGGAGAATCTGCGCACCAGTACATTCCATGTCCGACTCCTTAAAAAAAGCCCGGCTATCCTTGTTTCTTCAGACGATCCAGAACAGCCATGAGCTGGGTTTTGCCTTCGAGCTTCTGCTTTTTCAGTTGTTTGAGCGTCTGCTCTTCTGTGGGCGAGCGAAAAACCTTGTGTTCAAGCTTTTCAACCTGCTTTTCGTAGAGCACGTGATCTTCCCAAAGGGATTTCAGCTCCGGATCAGTGGCAGCATAGGTTTCCAGAAGTTCCAGTTCTTGCTGATCCATAAGAAATCTCCATTGTTAGATGTTCATAGGCTTTTGCCTGCGCATCAACTGAGGCTTTTACCCGGTGATCCCCCCGCCTGAGCCCGCCCGGCCTTTGCCAGCGGCGCTGTACGGCATGGGTTCGTCCCCTTGGCGCGGATTCTCAGAATATCCGCATGGAGCAGATCATAAATCCTTATTACCCGGCCCTTCTTAATGAAGGGTCATGGCATACTGGGCCAGCGAGGCCACAACAATTCTGTTAAACAGCTCAATGGCCAGCAGCACCACCACGGGCGAAAAATCCATGCCGCTTGAGTACGTAAAAGGCAGCCATTTGCGCACACGGAAAAAAACGGGTTCGGTCATGGTACGCAGGGCGCGTACAATGGGATTATACGGATCAGGGCGCACCCATGTGAGCAGGGCGGAAATAATGACAATCCAGAAATAAAGGCTGAGTAGCGACCCAAGCACCAAGGCAACGGCACTCAGGGTATTGGCAAGAACAATCATGAGCCCTCCAGCGTGGCTTTCTTTTTAATTCGCACGGGGTCGACCTACAGGCCGGAAACTGGCGGCAACACCGCATCAAGCACAGTGTGCAGGGCAGTATAGTCTGCCGCCGTAATCTCTCCCCGCAACGGGCCGCCGTTAAATGCGGCAAATATCACTCCCGCCCCTCTGGCAGCCTCTTTGTCGTGCTCGCTGTCGCCAACAAACAAAACGTGTTTCGGAGGGCACTGCCATACGGCGCATATGTGCCGCGTACCCTCTGCCGAAGGCTTTGGTGCGGCGGTATCCGCCGCGACCACAGGATTAAAATAGGAGGGCAGGGAAAAAATGTCCAGAACCGTTTGTATTCCATCGAGCTTTCGGTTGGTGTGCACGGCCATGCGCACCCCCCTGCTCCGCAGGTTGTCAATAAAATTCATAAATCCCGGCTGCAAACGCAGCATGGGGACAATGTCGCGCTGGTAAACAACTTCGTTTCTGGTCACATAATCTATTTCGTGGTGCAGGTGCGGCGGCACAATGTGCAGCAGCGCCTGACGCGATGTGGCCATAAAACTGTAGTCTTCCTGCTCTTGGGTCATGGGGGGCAGACCAAAACAGGCCAGCACCCGGTTGTAAAAAATGTTGTTTGCCGCGCGCGAATCAATCATCACGCCATCACAGTCAAAAATAACGCCTGCAATACCGTGGGGAAACAAAGACTGAGCGCTGAACGGCTGCGCCATTTCTGTCACGCCTCAATCCTCCACGTTACCCACACGCGCTCTGCATCCAACTGCGGCTGACCCGTAGGCCGGGTGTGGCCAAGCACCTGCCAGCCCGGTGCGCGGGCTTCTACCGCCACAGCATTAGCCGGGGCGGCCTCAAGCAGACCCTGCCAGCGTGGTGCCGGGGCAAAATCGAGCAGCTCCAGCAGGTCTTCTCGCATGGGGCCTTCAACAATCAGGGGGGCATCGGCTGGTACAAAGTACAGCGCGTTGGCCGTCACCAACCGCCACGGCGGCACAAGGCTGGCATCCAGAGCAATGGGCGAACTCAGGCGCACCAGATCCCCGGTAAGGGCATCGGGCGCAAGCCCATCAAGGTCTTCGTCGGGGTCTATACCCAGGGCAGCGGTAAGGCCGCCCGCATTTTGGGCAAACTGGGCCGTCAGCTCGACCAGATCAACCAGCCTTTCCTCTTGCAGCCAAGCCCACAGCAGGGCTTTTTGCGCCTGGCTGAGCGTCAGCTGCTCCTTGCGGGCAGCCTCTGCCGCAAGCGCGGCGGCTGTGTCACCGTCCGAGCTGCCCAGCCCCTTGAGCAGGGCCATCTCAGAGGCGCGGCGCGCGGCACGCGAATTGCCAGCGGCGGCAGCGGCCCCAACCGGCAAGCCGGAAAGAGCAGCATCGCCCATCTGTTGCAGATCACCAAGGCAGGCCTGAGCCTCGCGCGGCGAAAAAGGATATTTGTCCGGGCAAAAATAATTGGCGGGGGCATCGGGCAAACCAGGCCAAAGGCGCAAAGCACCACTCCACTGGGGGGCTGATACCACCCCGGTTGCCGGGGCGTTATCGGGTTGCGCGGGCGTTTCAAACGCGTGCGAAGGCAGTGGGCCGCGAAGCAATGGCAAAAGAATGGGGGAACTTTCTGTCATCATACTTCCTTTTGAGGCCTTAAGCATAGCCAGAGGAAGCCCGAAGCGCAAGCCACAGGGGCCAGAAGCAAAAGTTTTTTACCCCAGCATGCGCCCAGTGCGGATCGTGGCAGGTATCATATTGTCAGGTGCGGTTTATTGACATATATACACGCCAGCAAATCCGCCGATTGGGCGGTGCGCAGATATTTATTACAAGCCGTTCCACGGCTCAGAAGGAGTAGAAAGATATGGAACAGGGCACCATCCGCCTGAAGACAGGCCTTGCTGAAATGCTCAAAGGCGGCGTGATCATGGACGTCACCACTCCCGAACAGGCCAAAATCGCCGAAGCAGCGGGAGCTTGCGCAGTCATGGCCCTGGAACGCGTACCTGCCGACATTCGCGCCGCAGGCGGCGTGGCCCGTATGGCCGACCCCACCATCGTCAAGCGCATCATGGAAGTGGTGAGCATCCCCGTCATGGCCAAGGCCCGTATCGGCCATTTTGTTGAAGCCCGTATTCTTGAGGCCATGGGCGCCGACTATATCGACGAAAGCGAAGTGCTCACCCCCGCCGATGACAAATATCATATCGACAAGCGCGACTTTACCGTGCCCTTTGTGTGCGGTTGCCGCAATCTGGGTGAAGCCCTGCGCCGCATCGCCGAAGGCGCTGCCATGATTCGCACCAAGGGCGAACCCGGCACGGGCAACGTGGTTGAAGCCGTGCGCCACTGCCGTCAGGTTATGGACGACGTGCGCAAGCTGTGCAGCCTGCCCGAAGCCGAAGTTGCCAACTACGCCAAAGAAATCGGCGCTCCCCTTGAAGTGTGCTACGCCGTGCGCAAAGAAGGCCGCCTGCCCGTGGTGAACTTTGCCGCTGGCGGCATTGCCACCCCCGCCGACGCCGCCATGATGATGCACCTTGGCTGCGACGGCGTGTTCGTTGGCTCTGGCATTTTCAAGTCTGGCGACCCCGCCAAGCGCGCCAAGGCCATTGTGCAGGCCGTGACCAACTACAACGACTTTGCCATGCTGGCCGAAATCTCGCGCGATCTTGGCGAACCCATGGTGGGCATTGAAATCTCCACCATTCCTTCTGCCGAGCGCATGCAGGAACGGGGTTGGTAATGACTGAGCTTTGCGTAGGCGTTTTGGCTCTTCAGGGAGCCTTTCGCGAGCATGTGGCCGCTGTTACCCGTTTGGGTGCGACGGCCCGCGAGGTACGTCAGCTCAAGGATATTGACGGCATCGACGCCCTGATCATTCCCGGTGGCGAAAGCACCACCATGGGCAAGCTGCTCAACGAATGGAACATGCTTGAGCCCCTGCGCCAGCGTATACTCGACGGCATGCCCGTTTACGGCAGTTGCGCCGGGCTGATTCTGCTGTGCCGCGACATTGAAAACTCAGACCAGCCACGTCTGGGCGTGCTAGACGCAACCGTGCGCCGCAACGCCTTTGGCCGGCAGGTGGACAGTTTTGAAACAGACCTGAACATTCCCGAAATTGGGGCCGACCCAATACCGGCCGTGTTCATACGCGCGCCAGTGATCACCGGCGTAGGTGCCGGTGTGACAGTGCTGGCAGAAGTAAACGGTCAGGCTGTGGCCGTGCGCCAGAACAACATTCTGGCCACGTCCTTCCATCCGGAACTGACGCCAGACACACGCATGCACAGCTACTTTCTGTCTTTTTGCAGCAAATAGCCGCAAGCTGACCAGAGATATATAAGGAAGCCCACTCCGCGCTGCGGGGTGGGCTTTTCTATTCAAAGAGCTCATATCCCCTCCCCCCTGCCCACCACAAATTTGCCGCCAACATGACGCACAAATTCACCTGCGCGTCACCGTAACGCAAACCTGTGCGCCCATGATGCCCCAAGAACAACAGTTCAACCATCGGAGCAATCCCCAAGGAGGCAGACCATGGACAACATGCACACTTTGCAGCGTCTACAGGGTGAACTGAACGAAGAAATGCACCGCCTAACCCAGCTGCGCGATGTTTTTCAGGCGCAGCACTGCGCGGACGAACTGGACGCGGCCAGCCATCTTGAGGCGGCACACATAGCCCATTGCAGTGCCCGCCGCAGTTCGCAGCGTATTCAGGAACTCCAGAGCCTTGTTAGCCTGTTACGCCACGGCGGCCCCCGCCGCTGCGAAGAATGCGGCGAAGATATTCCCCTTGCCCGCCTTATGGCCGCGCCGGGAGCAACCCGTTGCTGCGAATGCCAGCAAAATATCGAAAACGACATGCAGATAGGCATGATTCAGATGAAAAAAGCGCATTTTTCGCCAGAAAGCTGCGCCGAATACTGCTAGCACTGCCCATTGCAGCAACAGCACACACATTTTGCAGTATCGGAACCCGCCAGCAAGACGCCTTTACCGCGTGCGCTCTGGCCAAAGCACAGGAGATTTTACATGCCCGGCAATGCTGATACGTTATCCCTTGCGTCTGACCGCCCGCTGGTCAAAAGTGTTGGGCGTCTGGCCCGCGCCATGGCTCGCCAGATTTCGGGCTTTGCCAGACTGGAAAAGATGGCCTTCACCCTTCCCCAGTGCGGCGACCCCCAAACCTTTGCCATGGCCTGCCTCACAGCGCTGGACGTGACACCCGACTGTCTGCGCGGCGACCTTGGGCGCATCCCCGCAGAGGGGCCGGTTATCCTTTTTGCCAACCACCCATCTGGCGCGCTGGAGGGCCTGATGATGGCCGCTCTGTGCGGCAGGGCGCGGCCTGACCTTAAAATTCTCGCCAGCGCCGCCTTGATGCGCATTCCGCAGCTCGCCCAGCTGGCCCCCATGTTGCTGCCCCTCGACCTTTATGGCGGTGCAAGTGCCAATGCGGCGGTGCTGCGCACTGCCATGAGCCACCTGCGCAATGGCGGCGCTCTGGGTATTTTTCCTGCCGGGCGTGTGGCCCGCTGGCAGTTTGGGCGCGGCATTGCAGAGCAGCCATGGTCGCGCCTGCTCAGTAGGCTTGGTGGCCGCAATGCGGATATTCCCGGCCTCAGCTTTGTGCCACTGCATATGTCTGTGCGCTACAACCCCCTGTTTATCGCCGCCACCACCCTGCGCGAAAATCTGGGCGAGGCCCTTTTGCCCCACACCCTGTTCAGGCAAAGGGGCAGCAGTGCCCGCATGATCGTGGGCGAAGCCATACCAGCAGACACGCTGGGCGATCTGAACCACGAGCAACGCACCCACTGCCTTGGCCTGTGCCGCTCTGCCCTTGGCGCGGAAGTGCACACAGAACGCCGCGCCGAGCAGTGCGCCCCGCTGGCCCCGGCAGCGGAAAAAATGGACATCATGGTCAGTTTGGCCGCCCTGCCGGATGACCGCCTGCTGGCTCGCGAGGGCCGCTATGCCGTGTACCTTGTGGAAGGCAACGAATCTCCCCTGCTGCTGGACGAACTGACCAGAAGGCGCGAGGAGGCTTTTCGCGCTTTGGGCGAAGGCTCTGGCCAATCGCGTGACACAGACTGCTATGATCCGCAGTATTCGCACCTTGTGCTTCTGGACGAGGAAGGCAAGAGCATTGCCGGTTCGTACCGCGCCCGCGTGGTACGCGTGGTCCGGCCCGAAGACACCAAACAGTGCTCCAAAAAGCACCTGTACACAGCCTCGCTTTTTGACTACGAACCGCAATTTTTCCAGCAGTGCGGCAATGCCTTGGAGCTGGGCCGCGCCTTTGTGTGCCCAGAATACCAGCGCGACTATACCCCCCTGCTCCTGCTGTGGAAAGGCATTGGCCAGCTTGCCCTGCGCAACGACGTGCGCACGCTCTTTGGCCCCGCCAGCATTGGCCTCAACTACCGCCCGCAATCTGTAGACCTGCTGTGGCGGCACTTGCGGCTGCGCCACTGGGATGCACCGCTGGCCACCCTTGTGCGCGGCAAGCAGCCCCGCAAATTGCGCGAAGAGCTGCCCTTTGCCCAACACCTTGACTACAAGGCCGTCAACAACCTTGTGCGGCAGATGGAAGGCGGGCGTAACCTGCCCATACTTTTCAAGCACTATCTGCAACTTGGCGGGCGGATTGCGGCCTTTCACGAAGACCGCACCTTTGGCACGCTCGACGCACTACTGGTGGTGAATCTGCTCAACGCCCCAGACAAGCAGCTGCGCCGCTATGTGGGCGAGGAAGGCATGCGCAAACTGCGCAACGGAACCGCGCCAATGTAATGTGCTGCCCAGCGGCAGCGGCAAATATTCTTTGATACTTTCATAAACCCCTGCAATCAGCCGACCCTCACGGCAAGGGGCCGCACCACAGCCCGGTGGTACGGCCCCTTTTTGCATACCTAGTATGCTGGTAACGACAAAAAAGGAGGCCCCAAAGGAGCCCCCTCATGATAATTCAAAGCGTCTGCTCTGCCGGGTATGGCTAGCGGGAGCCGGGTTCCTTGTCTTCTGGCCGCAGGAAGGGCAGATAGGTGGGGTCTGTGCCCATGATGTGCTGCACCAGCCAATCCTTGAGAAAGGTCAGCAGATCCATGCTAACCGTGGCGGTTCCCATGCGCAGCTGCTCTTCAACTTCGTCCAGCTTGGCCACAAACTTTTTGTGAATTTGCATGTGTTCTGCGGCGGCCTTATAGGCGGGCACATTAAACAGCTTTTCTTCGTCGCTAAAGTGCGTGGCCGTATAGTCGCGCAGCTTTTTGAGCACGGCAATCATTTCTGAAATGGGCTTGTTGTGCGTCATGGCCTGATGCAGCTCATTGATGTAATCAATCAGCAGCCTGTGCTCTCTGTCCACCAGCGGCACATGCAGGGCAAGCTTGGGCGTCCATTCCACAAACTTGTTAGAGTTGGCCTGATCGTAGTCACCAGCCACAAGGGCGTTGACGATCATATCCAGCTCTTCCATACCGCTTTGGAAGGCCAACAGCGAGGCGGTGAACACTTCCATATTATGGGAGGTTTTCTCTGCCGCGCCGCGAATTTCATCAATGGCACCGTTGGTTCCCGCACTGCGCTCGGACTGCTCCGCTGCCCCGGCTGCAATGCTGCCAAGGTGAACCGCAGTATCGGCCATGCTTTGCAGAATAGTGCGCATCACCGAACCGGCATTGGTGGCCCTGTCTGCCGCATCAACGCTCAGCTGGGCGGCTTTGTCCACGGTCAGCACGTTGCGCCGCGTTTCATCCTGAATGGCCTTAACGGCCTCTTCCACTTCCTTGGTGGCACCCATGGTCTTTTCGGCCAGCTTGCGCACTTCGTCGGCTACCACAGCAAAGCCGCGTCCGGCTTCACCAGCGCGGGCAGCCTCGATGGCGGCGTTGAGGGCCAAGAGGTTGGTCTGGTCAGCCACCTCATTGATGACGCTCATGACCTGACCGATATTGCTGGCCTTTTCGCCAAGGCCAGCCATGGCTTCCTTGAGCTGCGCAATGGTATCGCGCACGCTGTCAATGGAGCCCACGGCCCCTTCAACTTCTTGCTCACCCGTGGCCGCATTGGCGCTGGAGCTCTGGGCGTTTTCTGAAAGCTCGCGCACACGCAGGGAAGCGTGGCTGGCAGTATCGGCCACCTGTTCCATGGCGGCGCTGGTGTGTTCCAGCCTGTCGCGCTGCACGGCCACGCTGCCGTTCACGTCCTTGATCAGGCTTGCCAGCTTGCGCATATCGCCAGAGAGTCTTTTGCACACCTCGTGGGCTTTGTTCAGGGCCATAACGCCCTTTTCACGGCGCTTGCGCAGGGTGGCTACCAGATCCTCAGATTCCTTGAGTTTTTGATCAAGCTCGTTGTTCTGGGCCCGCAGCAACTCTACAACCTGCGGCTCAACCTTGGATTTCAGCGTATCGCGCAAAACATCGATGCACTGCACGGCACGAAGTTCTACGCTACCCTCACCCATGCTGGCAGAATAGCCGGAACCCGAACCGGGAAGCGGTGCCGCGTCAAGGCATTGTGCCAGCCGGGCCGCCCTGTTGCGCCCGCTTGCCCACAGCCACATATCAACTGCCGCGCAAACAAAAACAATGCCAGCAATAAGCCAGCCCAAGCCCTGAATACCGCCCAATGCGGCCAAACCGGCCAGAGCGGCGATTATTATTACCTGAAGCGCAATGCCCATATATGCCTACCTTAGTTTAACTTGCTTATCGGCTTTTTTCTAACTACCCTTAGCCTTATTAGTTGTAAATCTCATAAATTGTGAGGAGAACACACATGGAACAACTGGATTGCCGTGGGCTTGCTTGCCCCCAGCCGGTTATGCGCAGCCGCGATGCCGTGGCGGGCGGGGCGCAGGCCCTGGAAGTGCTGGTGGACAACGAGCCCGCGCGCGAAAATTTGCGGCGCTTTTTTGAGGGGCGTGGATTCAGCGTTGCCGCTAATCAGGAAGGCCCCGACTGCTGGCGTATAACCGCCACTGCGGGGCATGCTGCTCCCTCCATACAGCAGGACACAGAAGTTACACCCGCCCCAGAAGGCAACAACCGCACTCTGGTGCTCATAACCACAGAAACCATTGGCCGTGGCGACGACACGCTTGGCGGCAAACTTATGGGCAGTTTTTTGGCCACCCTGCCAGAGCTGGGCCAGCGCCTGTGGCGCATTGTGCTGATCAATGGCGGCGTCAAGCTGGCATCATGCCCCGGCCCAGCTCTGGATGCCCTAAAAAAGATGGAGGCAGAGGGCGTATCGATTCTGGTGTGCGGCGCATGCCTTGGACATTTTGGTTTGCTTGAAGCAAAGGCAGTGGGTGAGACCTCGAACATGCTGGATATTGTTACAAGCCTTGATCTGGCGGGCAAGGTTATTCGCCCCTGAGGCACTGCATCACGGGCACGGTCTGCCCTGCAACGCAAAAAGCGGCATGGAGTACTCCATGCCGCTTTTTGCGTTAATCTGCTCCAAAGCCCGAACAACCAGCCAACGGCGGCGGCTCAGGCTTTGGGTATATTCTGTCGGCTACAGGGCAGCCTTGTAGATGCCAGCCACAGCCGCATCGGTCATGGTGCGGGGGTTGGTGAGGCCGCAGGCGTCCTTTTGGGCGTTGGCGGTCATGGTAGGAATGTCGGATTCGCGCACTTCCTTGCCATACTTTTTGCCAAGGGCGATCAGGCCGTCAGGAATGCCCACGTCTTTGGAAAGAATGTTGATGGCGGTAATGGCCTTGCGCGAAGCTTCGTCAGAGCTGATGCCCTGAGTCAGTTCGCCCAGCAGCTGGGCAATACGGCCAAAACGGCGGCGGCTGGAGATGCGGTTGTATTCGCACACATGGGGCAACAGAATGGCGTTGCATTCGCCATGGGGCAGGTCGTAGAAGCCGCCAAGCTGGTGGGCCATGGCGTGTACGTGGCCGAGGCTTGCGTTGTTAAAGGCCATACCGGCCAGATACTGGGCGTAGCACATGCCTTCGCGGGCTTCTTTGTCGCGGCCATTGGCAACGGCGCGGCGCAGATAGCGATTGATGTATTCCATGGCTTTTTCAGCGCAGGCGTCAGTCATGGGGGTGGCAGCGGTAGAAACATAGGCTTCTACGGCATGGGTCAGAGCGTCCATACCCGTGGCGGCGGTAAGCGCCGGGGGCATGCCCATCATCAGGATCGGGTCGTCAATGGCGACGCTGGGGGTGCAGCGCCAGTCAACAATGGCCATCTTAACCTTGCGTGAAGTATCGGTGATGATGCAGAAACGCGTCATTTCCGAGGCCGTACCGGCAGTGGTGTTTACTGCAACGTAAGGGGGGAAGGGTTTTTTGGATTTGTCCACGCCTTCGTAGTCATGGATCTTGCCGCCGTTGCCAGCCAAAAAGCCCACGCCCTTGCCGCAGTCGTGCGAGCTGCCGCCACCAAGAGTAACGATGCTGTCGCACTTTTCCTTTTTGTACACTTCAAAGGCTTCGGCAACGTTGTTGTCGGTGGGGTTGGGGATTGTTTTATCGTATATGGCATACTTCATCTTGGCGGCATCAAGAATGTCGGTAATCGTTTTAAGAATACCGGCATTCACGATGCCTTGGTCGGTGACAACCAGAGGCTTGGCGCCGCCAATGCTTTTCAAACGCACAGGAATCTCTTTGGAACACCCTTCGCCCACCAAGGTGACGTTGGGGATAAAGAACGAGGTGATCTGACCCATATGCATGCTCTTAAGATCTGTACTCATTCGTGACTCCTTTAGTTGTACAAGGCTACATCAGTATGACGTGGCTCTGTGGTAAGTAAGAATTACTCCTGTGGGAAAAAATATCCCATATAAAATGCCAATGCAAGCATATCAGTGCAATTGTTTAGTTCTTTTTTTCTCTTCATTATCGCATTTCCAAGTTATTTTTTGCACAATCTTTTGCAATGTAGAGCCCATTTATATACTATACATCTTTGATTGGTTGAACACACAACACACTCGCTTTAATCAAAACCGTGATATAACAGGATTGTTTTATAGTCGGCATCTCGCACCGACCAAAAACGAAAAAAGCCACCGACAAAAGTTACCTCTTGTCGGTGGCCTGAAGAAGGGAACCGCGTCGTTCCCATACTTCGCATGTATGGCGGGCCAAGGCCCGTCAGCGGCAGATGTTGCCGCATATGGGGGGCAACATTGTGAAATCACTCCCCATATATAAACACCTCAATTTACTGCAAATACAATCCGTTACACAAATAAGTAGCAACTTTTCAGACCTTTGACCAGCCATAAAAAAATTTTATTTTGCTAGAAGGTACCGGGCTCACGCATTTTTCCGGGGCGGCACATGCGGCTTAACCGACGCAGGTATTCCTTGCGTTTGTCCAGATAAAAGGCCAACGGGCGAGAAAAATTGCGCCCCAGCAGACCGTCCACCAGCATCTGGCTGACCTCGCGCTCACGCGTGAGCACAAGCTGGGCCCGCGCCAGCACGTTGCGGTCTGCCTCTGGCAGGGCTCTGGCAATCTGCCGAAAGGCATCCTGCGCGCGCGGCTGATAAAACCAGATATACATGAGGTCAAGGGCATTGATGATAAAGGCCCGTTCAATCTCCTTGCCCATCACACCGCCGCTGCCCTGCAAGCCCCCCGGCTTGGCCAGCTTGATCAGCGCATCCTCATCGGGAAACAGCAGCTCAAGGCGCGTATAGCAGTCAAATACATTGATCAGCTTGCTGCGGTAATCCCACCGGCGCATGCGCAGGTTCACCTGACTGTCGGCGTAACCTTCAATAATGGCCGCCACCGTGTCCGATGCCATTTTGGAAATAACCGCCGCACTGGGCACAAGGTACATGGCGGGGTTGTCCACACCCAACAGAAAGGCAGTCTGGTACAATACAAAGTTGTAGAGCGACGAAATGGGAATGGCCAGCAAACTGCGGAAGAGGTTGCCGATGGCCGCCTCTTTGGGAAAACCGCGAAACACATTGTGCGCGCACAGGTAGATGCCGTTCACAAGGCTGAGCACGCCAAAGACCACCCAAGGGGTTTGGGCCGCCGTGATGCCAAGGGTTCTGTCGAGCAGCAGCACACGCACCAGCATTTCGAGCAGCAATACCGAAAAGCCCGTGAACATGAGCGAATCGCACAGGCGGCTCACGTTTACCTGATCGCGCCAGTGTATGAGTGTGGAACGCGTGGCCCCCTTGGCAGCCATGACCATCTGCACAACGTTACGCACGCCCGTGATGCCAAACCATATGAACGTGCCAAACCATGCCAAAAACCACCAGTTCTGGGTATACATAAAGGAAAAGAACGCGGGGCAAAAGCCCAGCAGCACCTTGAGGCAATTGCCTATGGTACTGTTGAGATAGGCAGACCCCAAGGGGGCGTTTTCTTTTTCTTGCGGTTTAGCCAGCAGCCCGTTGCCGCTCGTAAGGCTCAGCCCACCCAGATTAAGCACATTGCCCTTGCCGCACACCCTGAAGTCCACGCTGGCGGTTTTCCACAAAGTGTGGCGTTCCATACCCAGATGACGACAGCCCGGCAGTGGGCTCAGCACGCTTAAGGCCCGCTGCCAAGGCGAGGGATTGCGAGGCTTGATGTAGCGCACGCATTCCTCAACTGGCGAGCATACTGGAATTTCTGGCTGTTTTTGGTCGCGGGCATAAAACTTGCGGCTGCGAGCGGGCAGGGTTTCGCGCAGCACAAAGCCCATGCCGTAAGAATCGCGGCTCACAGAGCTTGTGCCAAGGCGCGAGCCCAAGGGCTTATTGCGGTAATGCTCCCACAATTTTGGCACGTTGTGCAAAATATGTCTGAACTTGGCCGCGCGTGTCTCGTCCTGATTACCCATGCGCCGCACCATAAGGCGAATCATCTGCTTTACACGCGGGCCCAACCCTTCGTTGAGCGCCTGCTGCAATTCGCTGATAGCCTTAAGGCAGGAATGCTTGCCTTCCATCCAGCCGCGCATGTTGAAAATTTCCAGATGGCTGATGCTGCCCTGACTGTCCCACAAAAGTTCCGCCACATCTTCCACGCTCAGGCCCTTGGTGGTGAGCACAAGCCTGTAGCCGGGGTTCAGCTCTGTCAGTTCACGGGTCAGCTCGCCCACGGATAGCTGCATGAGCGGCGGCAGCTCGCTGTAAGCACAGGGATTGGTAAGATCTGGCATTTCCGGGTGCTCCACGGGCGAAAGCCAGTGGTCGGCAATGTATTCCACTCCCAGATTTTCCAGAAAAGCCAGCTCGGCTGCGGCCTCCTCGCCACCGCGTTCCTGTAGCAGGGCTGCGCGCTGGCGCACCGAGGGCAGCACATGGTGGTGCAGGGCTTCCGCAAGGTGCAGGCCAGAGGCCTGCCCACGACCCACATGGCGCAAAAAATCCTCGCCGGGCATTTCCGGCACGGGCACTTCCCACTGCGCCTCAAGCTGCGGGCGCTGATACTCATTCCACAAAGCCAGACTTTCGAGCACACGCTCACGCCGCCAGCGCAACACCTCGCGGCCACGCTTCATGAGCTCGGCCATCTTGGGGCTGTGCAAAAACTCCAAAAAATCCTCGTTGGAGCTAAAACCACGGGGGATCCAGAACAGGCTGATAAACCGGCCATAAAAAGGCAAGTGAAATTCTAGGCCGATACGCACGGCAATGCCCGTTATTTCTGCTGCACGCAAAATCTCGCGCGCAGCCTCTGGCTGCACCCAGTATTCGTAAGCCACCGTAAGCGAGCGCATGCCCTTGATCCAAGCATCCATAATCAAATGCGTGGGGGTTTTGCGGCCCTTGGTATTGGCATCGTACA